>SYDZ01000134.1 GCA_005801025.1 Actinomycetota bacterium | reverse complement strand
GGCGTGTTCCGCGAGCCAAGCGATGCCACCACGCTGATTCAACAAAACCGATCGATGCTGCACATCCAAATCCAGCACAACAGAGATATCAACGATATGCGCTGGACGCACGTTTGGGTCAATACTCATGAAGCCCCAACAGAGCCATCAGAGAATATTCCGCGTTTCATTACGAAGGAAACAAAGGGCAAGCGTCATCGCCGATGGGACACATCGGAGCACCTTTGCGGACCAAAAGGAAACACTGAGTGCACATGCGCTCATCGGGTCGTTTTGGCTGAATGCCAGACTCGGGGTCATTAGAGGCTTGAATATCTTCCTCTTCCTCCTCGACTTCTTCCTCGTCATCTTCACTGCGACCCTTGACCGCCGCATCAAGAATCTTGGCTAGGTCCGACTCAATATCGTCTTCGCCGAGCAAATCGTCGTCGTCATCATCTTCCTCTTCCTCGGCTGCAACAGCTTTTTTTGCTTTTTTTGCCTTCTTCTTCGAGAGTGCCGTGACTGGCTCTTCATCCTCCTCGGCGGGTAGCGGAACCTCATCCTCTAAGGCCCCGTCAATCTCGTCGTCTAAATCACCGCCAAGCAGATCATCGGGATCCCCGTCAACATCATCGCCCTCTTCGAGGAAACCCTCCGCAAGATCATCTGGATCCACAACATTGTCTTCTTCTGCTGCCATCTTGTCTCGAACTCCTAAAGTTGATTCGCCAAAAAAACGCCTAACGAGCGCGGATATTAGGCATAGAACGGCTGATAACCGTGTGATAGTGAAGTGACTCCCGTCACAACAAAGCCCAATCTCTGCTTACTGCCCTCCACGTTTTGCTTCTGCACGTCTTTCAGCCGCCAAACGCTCAAGTTCAGGTTCCTCAGTGGTGAGGTGAGTCATCGCCTCAGCAACCGCTTTATGCCCCGCCTGCTCGCCGATCAGTCGATGCATTTCAATCGCCACTCGGCGATAGGCCGGATGCCCTTGTGGGGAGGAACGCAATTCCAGCATATGCATCGCTTCCCGAGCGTTGAACTGCATCACATAGCGCACTCGGTAAGCCATGGATACGGCGTATGTGGCCTGCTGAGGGAACTCTGGTTTGAGATCGTCATATAAGGCCGCCGAGCGGTTCATGACCTCGTCGAAAATGGGAGTCATGCCCGCTTCGTCGATCAGATCCGGTCGTGTGTAGCCATGATTGGCCGAAAGCGGTTGCCATTCAATAGTCAGCAAACGATGCCGCTGCATATCGCGAAACGCACCGTAATCCGACAACACATCGAAGCGATAGTCAATGCGTTCAAAGGCTCGTCCTGGACGATGACGGCGATTCTCACGCTCTCCAATGTACGACTTCAGGATAGCCACTTTCTCATCATGCCCAAGACGCTGCACGCGTTGCATGATCTGCGTCTCGGGCAAACTTGTGTGGGAATAACAGATGGCAGCTATTAATTTATCTTCGCCATCAGGATCGAAATCCGTCAACACAACTGCGGCGCTGTGATCTACTGGAGTCTCATCAAACAGACCTCGGACAACCTCTTGAGTATTTTCTCGATTGTCGCTGAGATAGTCACTCCAACGACCACCACGATCCGCCAAGTCAACTCGTCGCAAGAAACTCGGGATCACTTTGCGTAATTCCTCCAACATCAAATCGGCGTAGTGTCGCGCCTCTGGCAAAGGATGCGCCCGCATCCGAATCAACATTGATTCGTAGGATTGCCCACTGCCATATATGCCCACGTTAGATAAAGAAGCAGCCGGCAAGACCCCGCGTACCGCATCAAGGGCCTTAGCGCGCGTGGCCATCCGAAAGACGAAATCACTGTCCGCGGGATCCCGCTTGACCGTCGCGCGAATGTGCTCGGTGACCTTCTCCATCAGAACAGAATATGAGTCAAACATGCGATCTAAATCGCCGACGTAGCGCGTTCCAAAGCGGGAGGTCAAAACTTCGGGATCACGATAGAAACGGTAGCGACCAGCCAAACGCGCGTCGTAAGAGATGTAACGCGTACTCTGCTCCAAATAACTCGCAAGCCGACCCCATTCGAGAATCTTGGTCAGAATATTGCTGGCTTGTTCACAAGCGAGATGAACCCCGCCTAATTGAGCGACAGAATCATCGCCATACTCAAAGAATACTTTTTCGTAGAGTTCTTCGGCTCTTTCCAAGCCAATCGTGGCGTCCACACTTTGATCACCTGCAATGTCCAAGTCCCCCACAAACTCGTCAAGAAATAAACGTCGCAAGCTTTTGTGCGTACGGCTATATCGAGCAAACAAAGCACCTTTAACCACCTCAGGCAAGTTCACTAGGGCAAAAACTGGACCGTCCAAATTAGTGAAATAACGTCGGAGAATTTCCGACTCCTCGGCGGTGAACTCCTCTGGGGCATAAACCGTCACGCTGTGACACGCTAGTTGCTCCGACTATCCAGAACGCGGACGCAACTCTTGCTCAGGCTAAAACATCAATGTCACTTGTCACCTGAGCAAACTCACTATTCAACTGGGCACACAGGTCGGGGTTAGTCCACAGATCAATCACCGTCATAGCCATCGCCTGCGCTCCCGTCACAACGGCAGAGTCCCCCAGCGCACCACCGGCGAAGTGCGCGAACTCTTCGGTATGAATGGCCACACCATCGGGGGCCATCTTGATCATGGGATGGATGGAAGGCAACAGGTATGAGACATTTCCCATGTCGGTGGATCCCACGACCGAGTGCCCGCTGAGGCGTGGATCCAAGACCTGGCGACCGAGTGCCGTCATATTCTCCACATAGGCACCGACAAGGGCAATGTTGTCTCGGACGTCGGCGTAGGTGTGATCGTCCCACCGACTGTCCATCGTGCAACCACATGCCGAGGTTGCACCCTCAAGACAGGCCATCACACGTTTTTTGAGAGGCTGCAAACTTGAAATGGTGTCCGATCGGACGTACCAGGTGGCGGCTGCCTG
>SYDZ01000133.1 GCA_005801025.1 Actinomycetota bacterium | reverse complement strand
CATCTTGGGAACGCAAATGCAAAGCGTGGGCGAGGTGATGGCTATCGGGCGTACTTTTCCTGAGAGTTTACAAAAGGCGTTACGATCCCTTGAACAAGGCCGATTGGGGCTCAACTGCGACCCAGTGGAAAAGCAGTTCGCTCATCTTTCAACTCAAGAGTTGCTGAGTTCGGTCAGTATTGGCACACCTGATCGTATTTTTACCATTGGCGAGTTACTCCTACGAGGCGTCTCCGTCGATGAGCTGTATCAAGCCTGCAAGGTGGATCATTGGTTCCTCGATCAAATGCTGATGATCATTGAAGAGCGCGAGGCCGTGAAATCTTTATCGCCATCAGCGATGAGTCAGCAGGCATGGAAGCGCATAAAGCGAGTCGGCTTCAGCGATGCACAGTTGGCATATCTATGGTCAACCCACGAAGCCGATGTCCGTAGGATTCGCGAAACAGCCGGTGTTTTGCCGACTTATAAAACGGTAGATACTTGTTCGGCCGAATTCTCTGCGCAAACTCCGTATCATTACTCGACATACGAAGATGAAAATGAGGTGTGTCCTTCGGATCGGCCGCGCGTGATCATTCTTGGTTCGGGTCCCAATCGCATCGGACAGGGAATTGAGTTTGACTATTGCTGCGTTCATGCCTCATTTGCTTTGCGCGATGCAGGTTATGAAACAGTGATGATCAATTGCAATCCCGAAACAGTCTCTACTGACTACGACACATCTGATCGCTTGTATTTTGAGCCGCTCACTCACGAGGATGTCTTGAATGTCATCGCCGCAGAAACTGCGGCGGCTGGTGGACGCGCTCCAAAAGTCATCGTTTCCCTTGGTGGTCAAACTCCTTTGAAACTTTCAGGACTTGTTCCCGCTGAACTCATCGCTGGAACGTCGCCTGTCTCCATTGACTTGGCTGAGGACCGCGAAAAGTGGAACGAGTTGTGTGAATCCCTCAAGATCCCGCAACCACCTGGTGGTACAGCGTTTAACCTTGAACAGGCGATGGCGATCGTTGAGCGCGTCGGATTTCCAGTGTTAGTGCGTCCGAGCTATGTGCTCGGTGGACGGGCCATGCAGATTGTGCATGATCGCAATCATCTGACACGTGCCATGGCTGAACTCTCTGATTTCGGCAGTCTTGGAAAAGAAGGTGGACTTTCAGCAGAACGTCCAGTTCTTGTCGACCGTTTTCTTGAAGATGCCACAGAGGTGGATGTGGACGCGATTCGTGATCACGCTGGCGAAGTACTCATCGGTGGAGTCATGGAGCATGTTGAAGAGGCTGGCGTTCACTCGGGTGACTCAGCCTGTGCGATCCCGCCACAAACATTGCCGAAGTGGGTTGTTGAAGTCATTGAGGCGTACACCGCGGCGATTGCAACAGCATTAGATGTACGCGGTCCGATCAATGTGCAGTATGCCGTCGTTGGCACAAGTGTGTATGTGATTGAAGCCAATCCGCGAGCCAGTCGTACGGTACCTTTCGTAGCTAAGGCCACTGGGGTGCCGTTGGTGAAGGTGGCGACACGAGTGATGCTTGGTTCGACCTTGGCTGAACTTCGTCGTGAGGGACTACTCACTCGTTCGGTCTTACTTGATTTCCCTGACACAGTCGCGGTTAAAGAGGCTGTTTTGCCGTTCAGCCGATTCCCTGAAGTGGATACTGCACTCGGACCAGAAATGCGCTCGACGGGTGAGGTCATGGGAATTGACAAAACGTTTGGTCGAGCCTTTTATAAAGCTGAACTCGCGGCAGGCACAGTCTTGCCGAGAACTGGGATGGTTTTTCTCTCCTTGGCAGATGGTGACAAACCAGCGGGCATTGTGGTTGCTCACCGATTGCGAGCCTTAGGTTATGGAATTGCTGCGACAACTGGAACCGCGGCGTATCTCAGACGCTTTGGAATGGACGTCGACAAGATAGTTGGAAAGGTCAATGAAAATGCGGCGATCACCGCCGTGGATTTGATTGCTTCGGGCGAAGTGTCATTCGTTGTCAACACTCCGCAAGGTCGTGGTGGTCGTACCGATGGCGAAGCAATTCGCAAAGCAGCCAATGTCAATCATGTGAGTTCGGTGACCACCGTTGAAGCAGCATTGGCGGCGGTGCAAGGTATGGCAGAACAACTCGACCATCCTCTCGAGGTCAAGAGTCTGCAGGAGTACCATGGCCGCTGATCGAAGTCCTGTTGCCACGAGCGTTAAAGTCGGAAAACTTGAATTGGCGCATCCGATCATTGCTGCGTCCGGAACGGCTGGCCACGGTGCTGAGTTGTCTGCATACGGTGACCTTTCAACACTTGGAGCAGTTGTTGTGAAGTCATTAAGCGCAGAGGCTTGGGCCGGCAACCCGGCACCGCGAGTTCATCCGATCGCACAAGGAATGATCAACGCTGTGGGTCTGCAGGGATCGGGAGTAGCGCATTGGCTAGCCAATGATTTGCCGGCCATGGCGACCGCTCAAGTTAAAGCCGTTGTCAGTATTTGGGGGCGATCGGTTGAGGAATATCGTCGGGCTGCTGAGTTGTTGAGCAAAGGTCTCGAGAGTTCGTTATATCGCGACACGGTGATTGCTGTGGAAGTGAACTTGTCATGTCCAAACCTTGCGGGGCATGGGATTTTCGCGCACGATACTGAACTCTCAGCGAGCGTGATCTCAACCTGCATGATTCTTCAGCGACCGTTGTGGGCCAAACTCAGTCCCAACACAGATCGTCTCGTTGATGTGGCGCGTGCAGTTCAGGATGCTGGGGCGAGCGCGGTGACAT
>SYDZ01000132.1 GCA_005801025.1 Actinomycetota bacterium | reverse complement strand
GGGAAGGTCAAGACCCATGATTTCGTCTTCTTCACGTGAGCGAATTCCGCCCTTGCCGATCTTCTTGGAGATGGTGTCTTGCAGTTTGAAGAAGGTGGAGGCAACTCCTCCGATGACGACAATGAGCACTGCCACACCGAGCACCTGAGCCCCCAGTTGGCCCCAGTCACCCTTGATGATTCCTTCAACGCCAGCGCTATCGGACAAGTTCCAGCCGGCGCCATAACTACCGTTTGAGAAGATGCCGACGCAGAGAACGCCGAACAAACCGCCGACTCCGTGAACGCTGATTGCACCCACTGGATCATCGAGCTTGAGTTTGCGCTCAACGAAGAACACGCTCTCAATCACCAAGATGGCGGCAATGGAACCAATGACTGCTGCAGCCCATGGAGCCACGAATGCACATGGCGCGGTGATGGCAACGAGACCTGCCAGCATTCCGTTGGCCATCATTCCAGGATCCGGCTTACCTGAACGTTTGATGATCCAGAACATCGCCACGATGGCACCAAATGCGGCAGCGATAGCCGTGTTAGTAGCCACGACGGCAAACTGAACATCAGTTGCGGCGAATGTGGATGCCGCGTTGAAACCGAACCAGCCGAATAACAAGATCAACGTTCCGAGCATGGCCATCGGAATGTGGTGACCAGGCATGGCTCGAGGCGTTCCATCTTTGGCGAACTTGCCAATGCGCGGTCCGAGGACTTTGGCTCCTGCGAAAGCGGCCACGCCACCGACTGCGTGGACAACACCAGAGCCGGCGAAGTCAACGTAGCCAGCACCGAGGCTCATACTGCTCCAAGTTTGTGCCAACCAACCACCACCCCAAGTCCAAGCGGCAAACAATGGGTAGTAGATCGCTCCGCAAAAGAAGCCCCAGGTGACAAAACTTCCCCATTTCCAACGTTCGGCCATTGAGCCAGTTGGGATGGTGGCCACGGTGTCCATGAAAGCGACCATGTACAAGAAGAAGCCAAGAAGTGCTGGCGTAATTCCGCCACCTGACATCGCCCAGCCGCCCTTGAACAAGAATACCCATTCGCCACTACCAAGTAATGGAGATCCGATCGGTTCATTCAGTCCAAAAGCGCTGTAACTAAAACCACCGAAGGCCAGTGGGAATCCAATGAAAAAGAATCCGATGAAGCCCAAACCGAAGATCGCAAAGTTTGTTGTCATGACGTGCGCTGCGTGTTTCGCGCGGCAAAAGCCAGTTTCCACTAAGGCAAATCCAGCTTGCATGAAAATCACCAATGAAGCACCGATGATGACCCATAACAGGTTGGTTGCCGTGGCCAAGGAATTGATCGCTCCCTCGGCATCGAAGTCACCTTCTGCCGCCAGAGCAATGCTTCCTGAGAAGACGAGTGCGCCTGATGAAATAGTTGTGGCAATGAGGAGTCGACGCAGAAGCGAGGTTCTCTTTCTCGTCAAATCGGCAAAGTAGTCCGATGAGGTGTCGTATTGACCGACATCCGAACTTGAACGGGTGATCATGGTGTCTCCTAGGGGATAGTGGTTGATAGAGGGGATGCACGTCGCCATTGACGGGCGTGACGCCCGAAGTTATTTCGGGAACCCGACGACATTGTCGAAGCCTGTACGCAGTTCTAAAATTAGAGGGTTGATGTTTCTCGACTGTCCGAGAATTGTTACGGGAGTGTGAGCGCTTGGTTCGCTGAAGAAAAGTATGAGGCGGTCAGACAAGACCAGAAACGGCATCGTCAAGCGCTGATCGATAATGCTCGCGAGCGGTGAGGGCGCAAAGAATATAAGCAGAGAGAGTGATGTAGACATCGCCCACCGTCAACTCGGGTGGTACCGATGGGTCTGGTCCCTTGACTGCATCTTTCATTGATTCACTGAGTGACAAGATATGCATGATGTCGTCAAGCGACTCGGGCATCATCGTGGTCGCCACACCCACAGCATCGCGGCCATCATCAATGATCGAATCGATAAAGCAAGCAACGGCGACAATCTCCACGAGTCCAACACGGTCAATAGCACGACTCAGCATTGGGTCGAGACCGGGATCATCAAGATGTCGTTTAAGTTCATGAAGTGCATGCAGATGTCCATATAAACCAAGATCAGAAAAGTCGGGTTCAGCGCGATGACGTTGCATGGCAATACCGACCTCGGGCACGCGCACCTCAACTTGTCGGCGGTCAATGGTTCGCCACCACTCGTCAGCATCATTGTTGAGCAGTTCGTCGAAGAGGTGCGAAGTATCAACTGAGGTCCATGGCTCAAGGGGCACGCTGTTTTTCGACTCCTGGCTTTTGGCAAGTTTGAGACGCAACAGTGGCGGAGTAATCAACGTGGTGATGAGGATCATCAGCAAAAGTGCGCCGTATAACTCATCGTCCAGGACTCCTTTCGACAGTCCAATGGAAGCGAAGATCAATCCAACTTCACCGCGTGGAATCATCCCGATTCCGATCAGTAACTTGTCGCCGGGTGTGCGACCAATGCCGAAGCCTGCGACTAACTTGCCAGTGATCGCTACCACAGTCAAGACCGTTGCTAGTGCCAAAACGCTTGGCTGGAACATGGCGTCAAGATCAGTGTTGATTCCGATGCTGGCAAAGAAAACGGGAATAAAAATATGTCCGAGGGGATTGAGGCCTTCGGCGATGCGCTCACGTTGCTGGCTTCGGCCCACAGCCAAACCAGCCATGAAGGCACCGATGATGAAAGCCAATTTCGCTTGATCCGCCAGGAGTGAAAAAGCCAGCATCAGAGCAAAGGAAATGGCCACGACCGTGGTTGAAGATTTTGCGACTCGGTCAATACGGGTGAAGGCTTTTGGAATGACGTAGATCGCAAGTAGACCAGTGATCACCAAGAAGCCGACCGCCAATCCGATTGTTTCCAAGACCACGCTGGCACTGATCGAACCTTCGGTGACAACCTTGACGACGACGGTCAAGATAATGAGACCGAGGACATCATCAGCAACTGCCGCGCCCAATATGATGCGCGATTCACGCAACGCCAAAGCGCGTAGATCACCAAAGACTCGTGCGGTGATTCCGACGCTGGTGGCAGTAAGTGCTGCCCCTATGAACAAAGAAATTTTGCCGCTCTCACCAAAGGCGCAAGCCACACCAAACCCAGCAGCAAATGGAACGAACACACCGATCAGAGCGACCAAGAGTGCAGGCTTGCCAACTTTTGCCATCTCACCGAGATCCATCTCAAGACCGACTTGAAACAACAACAAGATGACGCCGATTTCGCC
>SYDZ01000131.1 GCA_005801025.1 Actinomycetota bacterium | reverse complement strand
TCTTCGATCAGTTCCGATGGAGTTTCCGCACAAAGGAATAGTACGCGCCTCGGGGACATGGGTCTTAATGAACTCCAAGGTCTGTTGACCTGCCTGTTCAAGAGTAGTTGTAGATTCGCGGATCAGCGCCAGTAGTCCTGATTTGGTATGCATGTCAACGACGAACTTGTCCATGATGGCGAGAACTTCATCAGAATGGTGGATGACAATGTCTGGACCTTCGGCTATGACATTGAGTTGATCATCAGTGATGATCGTGGCGATTTCGACGATGACATCCTTTTCAGGGATCAGTCCCGTCATTTCCAAGTCCATCCACACAAGCACAACTCAAACGATACGCCATCGCTATGACGTTCTATCAATGCTCCATTTTCAAACTTTGGCGCCAACGCCTATCGTCTAGGTATGGATGAACCGCAATTGACCGTTTCCGTGGTACGGATTGACAAACAACTTGATTTGCCAGGCTATGCCCATGAGGGGGATGCGGGCCTTGATTTGATGGCCCGCGAAGAGGTCAGTATTACCCCAGCGGGTGGTCGGGTATTGATGCCAACGGGTATTTCCGTGGCGATTCCCAGCGGTTTCGCAGGTTTTGTGCTTCCCCGCAGTGGTTTGGCTCTGAAAAATGGCGTCACCGTCTTAAATAGTCCGGGTCTCATCGATTCCGCTTATCGGGGCGAGATCAAAGTGATTTTGGTGAATACTGATCCGCGTAATCCGTACAAAATCATGCGTGGTGATCGGATCGCTCAGTTGGTGATCCAGCCAGTTGCATCTGTGCTGTGGAATGAAGTGAATTCCCTTGACGGCGCCAATCGTGGTGGCGGATTTGGACATTCCGGTCGCTGATATTTAAGCGGCGAGGCGCATTTTGGCGACCTCGGCGATCATGACGTCGCGAACCCTTTCGCGCAACATGGGTACATCGTCGAGAGTCATACCTTTTGTCTCAATAATCTCAAGAACGCGAACTTCGGCTTTGGCATCGCCCATGCGCCAGTCACTCTTGCGTAACGCGGAACGAGTGCCGTGAACGACGACGGGCAACATCGGTGTTTGGGTGCGAATCGCCAGAACAAATGCCCCATCTTTAAAGTCCCGCATTTCGCCATCAAAACTTCTTGTTCCTTCAGGAAAGATCATCACCGACATTTTTCGCTTGAGCCATTTTTCGCATACGACCAGAGCCGCTGCGCCACTTGATCGATCTCCGCGCAGCAAAGAAACATCGCCTGACATTTTCATCATCCAGCCCACCAAAGGAATTCGTAAAATTGATTCCTTGCTGAGATATTTCATTTCAATCTTCAGGTGGCTTAGTAGCAACATGTCCACAAAACTTTCGTGATTGGAAACCATGACATAGGGATTTCTCTTATTGGCAGGGAGTTGACCACTTGTTTTGAACCTCCACATCGGATTCAACCACTGGTGCAGAACGCATAGGCGACGAAAGGTGTATCCCGTGGCGTAACGGCCCTTATCAAACGGTGTGGTAGCGATCCACACAACAAAAACGATGGGAGTCCAGATAATGACGATCACGCCGAGGGCAAACCAGCTCCACAAACTCAAAACACTTCTTTTCATCAGAGATCATGTTTACACACCCGAAGGTGTCATAAGGTTGTTGCGTGAGTCACCTTGCGATCAACTTCACCGATATTCCATCTGAACACCGAGTTCGCGAGTTATTTCTGGCTGCTCAAGAGGTGCAGGCCCGTGCCTATGCGCCGTATTCGCATTTTCTTGTCGGGGCGGCGATTCTGACTTCCACAGGGAATACCTATGTTGGCTGCAATGTTGAGAATGCTGCTTACCCTGTGGGGAGTTGCGCAGAGGCTGGAGCTATTGCAGCGATGGTTGCTGGTGGAGATACGGAGATCGCCGTCTTGGTCACTATTTGCGATAGTGCTGAGGTCGGAACTTGTTGTGGTGGTTGTCGGCAAAGAGTTCGTGAATTCGCAAAATCGGATACGCCAATTTACGCCTGCGGGCCAGATGGGATTCGCGCTGTATTCAGTATGGAACAGTTGTTGCCAACATCTTTTGGACCTGAAAACTTGGTCGGTTTTGTTTCGTGAGCGAAAGGCGTTTGCTTGCTCAACGAATTTTATCGTTGATTGATTTCACCAATCTCAACGACGGTTGCACTCCTGAGGATATAAAAACTTTATGCGCGCGGGCGAGCAGTGAGTGGGGTCACACTGCGGCTGTTTGTGTTTGGCCAAGATTTGTTGGACTCTCCAAATCGTTATTGATTGATTCTCCGGTCCAAGTTGCAACTATTGTCAACTTTCCGAGTGGTGATGGCGAGGTTGTAGTGACTATCAAGGAAACTGTGGATGCTTTAAATGCTGGCGCCGATGAGATTGATCTTGTCTTGCCATATGCTGCGCTGCAACGCGGCGATGAGTCAACTGTCATTGCGATGTTGTCGGCGATTCGCAACGTAGTGCCTATGCCAAGTCTGTTGAAGATCATTCTTGAAACGGGAGAATTGGCTGATCCAATCTTGATTGAACGCGCTGCGCAATTGGCTATTGCCGCCGGCGCCGACTTCATCAAGACATCAACCGGTAAGACCCGCACCTCAGCCACACAGCAAGCAGTTGCGATTATGCTCGCCACCATCCGTGCTTCGGGTCGTGTGGTTGGCTTGAAACCATCGGGGGGAATAAAGACCGTTGACGATGCTCGTGAGTACCTCCAACTTGCAGATGCCGTGATGGGTCAGGGCTGGGCAACACCCCAAACTTTTCGTTTCGGGGCGAGTGGACTGCTTGACGCTGTTGAGTCTGAACTTGTTTAGTGGTAAGGCCCGTATCTGAGAACATGTCAGGCGCATCGGCTTCATAGCGGTATGAAATCTTCACATTCCAGCCACGGGTCTTTCAGCGTTTAGAGTTAATGACTGAAACGTTCTGGCGACTGAAAGGCTTGTCATGAAAATTGCGGCAATACAACATGACATCGCTTGGTGTGATCGACAAGCAAACTTCAATCATCTGGCGATGTTGATCGCTGAGGCAGAACTTAATGGAGCCAAACTGGTGTTGTTGGCTGAGACATTTTCCACTGGTTTTTCTGTTCAAGAAGAGGACTTCGCTGAACCCCAAGGCGGACCATCTTCTGTGTTTTTAGTTTCAATGGCCATAGAACACGGCATTTGGATTGGGGGAACATGTCCCGAAATCGCTGGCGATAGCGATGACGCTCGACCTGCCAATACATTTGTTTTAGTGAGTCCACAGGGAGTGGAACATCGTTATCGCAAAATTCATCCTTTCACTTATGGTGGCGAAGACCGATTTATTCGTTCTGGTTCGGACTTTGTTACGGTTGATGTTGAGGGATTGCGAGTCGCACTCTTTGTATGTTACGACTTGCGTTTCGCTGACGAGTTCTGGAAACTTGCCGCAAACACTGACGTCTATCTAGTTCCAGCAAATTGGCCAGAGGCTCGACGCACACATTGGTTGACT
>SYDZ01000130.1 GCA_005801025.1 Actinomycetota bacterium | reverse complement strand
CAAGACCTTTTCCGCCCACGCAGACCTCCGCGGTTATTGGGCTTGGACTCGGTGCCGGTCTGTTGTCTGGACTGTTTGGAGTCGGCGGGGGCATTCTGGTCGTCCCAGTCCTCGTTCTACTACTTAAGTTTGATCAACGACTTGCCAATGGCACATCTCTTGGTGCAGTTCTGCCGATCTCTATTTCCAGTTTGCTGACTTATTGGAGTCATGGCAACGTTGACTGGTACATGGCCTTGTGGTTAGCAGTCGGAGCATTGGCAGGGGCGGTACTCGGGACCAAATGGATTCATATCTTGCCCAAAAAAACTCTCGGCTATTTGTTCGCAACAATGCTCTTGATCACCGCAGTACGACTTTTTATTCCGCTCAACGCCGAGGGACGTTCAACGCTCACAATATGTACTGCTCTCGCTCTACTTTTCATTGGCCTCGTCACTGGGACATTAGCTGGGTTGCTGGGCATTGGAGGCGGCGTGGTGATGGTCCCTGCTATGACTGTTTTCTTTAGTGAACTCAGCGTCGTCGCCAAGGGCACCTCCGCTGCTGTGATCATTCCAACATCAATCATGGGCACCTGGCGCAATTGGAAAACCAACAATGTTGATCTTAAAGTTGCTGCCCTCGTGGGCTTTTCGGGTATTCCGGCGGCAATCGCCGGTGGAATCATTGCCGATCACATGTCGCAGGATTTGTCAAATGTCTTGTTCGCTTCGCTAGTACTTGTTGTGGCCCTGCGTATGGTTCGGGACTTACAAAAAAATCCAAGTCACTGAATTAGCGACGCGAGGCAACAACATCTGCCAATCGGTCGAGCATCGCTGGATCGCTTGTGGCGGGAACGATAATGAATTCATCGGCCCCTTCAGCTTCAACCTTGTCAAGCAAATCAACGAGACGCGAAGGTTCGTAGAGATTCATTGCTTCTGCCAAAGAGCGGGCGAAGTCTGGAGAGAAGACGTGTAAATATGCCGCTGCGAAGTCACGCAGGTTCTCTTTTGCGTTGGGTCCTAACGATACGAATGAACCGGTCACCAGTCGTGGCTTGTCGGAGCGACCTGCTGTCGTCCATGCATCTTGAGTTGCCCTAAAGAGTCGGCCCGCTTCTTGGGCATCGCCCAAAAGGGTGAAGCCACTCACTCCAATCGCCCATTGAGCAGCACGAGCCAAAGACTTTGGACCCATCGCTGAAGCCAAAATCGGCGGCCCTCCAACCTGCATGGGAAGTGGCCCAACATGTTCCCCGTCGGCAGCCGTCCCACCAGACCACAAACGCTTCAACTCATGTACCGAGTCATCAAGGCGCTGATGCCGACCCACAAAGGGCGAATCTAAAGCCACATAGTCCTGTTGACGACCACCAACTCCAACGGCGACTTCCACCCGACCACCGGACACGACATCCATGGACGCCAACTCTTTGGCCACTAACGCTGGAGCATGCCACGGAAGCACTGCCACATTGACCAAAACTCGCACCCTCTCGGTCAAAACACTGGCCGCCGAACACAGCGTGAAACCATCGAGATTGTGAAAAGTGATCCGTTCGCCCGCAGAAATGCTGGAAAATGGGCCTTGATCAATCCCCCGACACCATGCGATGAGTCGATCTCGGTCAAGTTGAGGTGCCATTTGAGGCAAAGCCACTCCAACCGTCATCGCCTGTTTCGCTGCCCCACTCACATAGCGAAGCGTAGGTCCCAAACTCCTCTTTCGCCCATTCCGCACTCGATCTGACACACCGTCAGAAAGTAGTGCTACCCTCAAGACCATGCGTGAACTGCCCAAAATTATCTCCGTTGACGACCACGTCACAGAACCTGCAACTGTTTGGTCTGCTCGCCTCCCCAAGAAGTACGCCAACGTCGGTCCTCGAATACACCGCCTGCCCGTTAAAGAAATGACGTTCGTCGGTGGCACGTTTACTGCGATTCCTGGAGAGAAGGGCGATGAGGGCCCGCTCGCCGACTGGTGGTTTTATGAAAACCTCCGTCGCCCCCTGACACGTCTTGATACTGCTGTCGGTTTCAGTCGTGATGAAGTCGTCTTGGCTGGCATCACCTACGACGAGATGCGCCAAGGGAGTTACAAACTGAAAGAACGCCTTGAAGATATGGACACCGCCGGCATTGAAGCGTCGTTTTGCTTCCCGACTTTCCCACGCTTTTGTGGGCAAACTTTTTACGAGGCACAAGACAAAGAATTAGCCATGCTCTGCGTACGCGCTTACAACGACTGGATGGTCGAAGAATGGTGCGGTGAATCAGGTGGTCGAATGTTGCCGTTGTGCATCGTCCCGTTATGGGATCCCGTCGCCGCTGCTACTGAAGTTCGGCGCAATGCGGCGCGCGGAGTACACGCCGTGTGCTTCAGCGAGATTCCGACCAATCTTGGGTTGCCAAGTATCCACGACAAGGATGGATTCTGGTTGCCATTCTTTGATGCATGCAATGAGACGCACACCACGATCAATATGCACATCGGTTCGGGTTCAAAAATGCCCAGCACATCGCCTGATGCACCAGCTGCTGTTGGTTCAACATTGACATTTGCCAATTGCTGTTTCAGCATGGTCGACTGGTTGATGAGCGGATTGTTTACCCAGTTCAAAGATCTCAAGATTGCCTACAGCGAAGGTCAAATTGGTTGGATTCCTTACATTCTTGAGCGCGCCAATGTGGTCTGGGAAGAAAATCGTGGTTGGGGCGGAATCGCTGAGAAGGTTCTTGAACCGCCAAGTGAATTATTCAAAAAGCATATTTACGGTTGCTACTTTGATGATCCACATGGTCTGCGTTCGCTTGAGGAAATCGGCGTGGACAACGTCACCTTCGAATGCGACTACCCACACTCCGACTCCACTTGGCCACACACTGCCAAGATCGCACTTGAGCAGACGATGAACCTCAGCGATGAAGTGGTGTACAAACTGATGCGCGGTAATGCCATCAAGTTGTACAGCATTAGTCATCTCAAATAACAAGTGCTGACTATCGCCCAAGTTGTGCGGGAGACCGTGCGCTTCGGAGATCGTGAAGCCCTCGTTGACGGTGATCGCCGGTGGTCATTTTCTGAAGTGGTCAAGGCTGTTGAAGGTGCCGCCAGGTCCTTCATTGCATCGGGCTTACATCATGGTGATCGCCTGGCAATCTGGGCCCCGAACAGCGCCGAATGGATTTTTTCCGCGCTTGGCGCGCAAATCGTCGGCGGAGTCCTAGTCCCCATCAACACGCGCTTCAAAGGTTCAGAAGCGACCTATGTTCTGAACCACAGTGGCGCTAAATTTCTCTTATGCGACAATAAGTTTCTCGCTCAAAACTACGCACAAGAACTCCGTGACAGTCGTGTCGCCCTACCCAGCCTTGAGCACATCATTGATTTTTCAGGTGCCACAGACGCTCAATGTACGCCTTGGCAAGATTTTCTTGCGCATGGTCATTCAGTGCCGCTTGTGGCAGTGCATGAACGCGAGCGAAAGATCATGCCTTCGGATTTATGCGACATCATCTTTACTTCAGGGACAACTGGCAAACCTAAAGGTGTCATGTCCCGTCACGATCAAACTATTCGTGTCTTCACGGAGTGGTCATCCATTGTTGGATTGAGCGAGTCCGATCGCTACCTGATCGTCAATCCCTTTTTTCACACATTCGGTTATAAGGCTGGATTTCTTGCGTGTTTGTTGAGTGGCGCGACCATGATTCCTGTCCCAGTATTTGATGTCCCAACTATCCTCAAAATCGTTAACCAAGAAAAAATCACGGCGTTACCCGGCCCACCAACTTTGTACCTCAGTATTCTCAATCACCCTGAGAGAAACAATTTCAACCTTTCGTCTTTGCGCTTGGCAGTGACTGGTTCAGCAGCCGTTCCAGTAGAGATGATTCGCCGTATGCGTCAAGAACTCACGTTCACTGTGATCCTTACCGCCTATGGACTCACCGAATCTACGGGCACAATCACGATGTGTCGCGCTGATGATGATCCATTCACAATCTCGACGACAAGTGGTCGAGCGATTAGTGACGTTGAAGTGCGAGTCGTGGACAAGAATAATCTTGAGGTTGCGCGTGGGACGGCGGGCGAAATCATCTGCCGCGGATACAACGTGATGCCCGGCTATTTCAAAAATCCCGAAGCCACTGCTCAGGCCATTGACAAAGATGGATTTTTACATACGGGTGACATCGGAATCATGGATGACAATGGGTATCTGGCGATTACTGATCGCATCAAGGACATGTTCATCGTCGGAGGGTTCAATGCCTATCCTGCTGAAATTGAAAACACCCTGCTCACCCATCCCTCAATCGCCCAGGTAGCAGTTGTCGGACAACCCGATGATCGTCTCGGAGAAGTCGGCCATGCTTTCGTGGTGCTCCGCCCTGAGCAAACGGTGAGCGAGCAAGAGCTCATCGAGTGGTCACGCCAATGTATGGCCAATTACAAGGTCCCGCGGCACGTCACATTTGTCGATCTGCTTCCGCTTAATGCCAGTGGCAAAGTACTCAAGTATGAGTTACGCGCACGCACTATTGGCTAGTGAGCAAAAACTACACGTTATAAATTGTCGCCCGCCGAGCGCGTCGACGTTGACCGTGATAATCATTCACGGCGTAGTGCATGGTGTACCTGTTATCCCATAATGCCGCGTCACCCGATGTCCACTTCCATCTCGTCTGCAATTCAGGTCGCTCCGAAGTCTGATGGATTACTTCCAGGAGATGCGTGCTTTCGAGTGGTTTTAAACCGACTATCGAATTCGTCCAGCCTCGATTCACAAATAAGACTTTCTCTCCCGTTGAATGGTGCTCGCGTACCATGGGGTGTACTGCTGTTCCAGTTGCGGGAGGACGCCCGTGATTTGCCTTGAGACCACCAATGAATTCGCGTATCGGCGCGCTCAAGGCAGCAAGAGCTTTAATCTGATTTGACCACATGGTGTCTCCCCCAGTTTGGGCAGCGATCTCCATGACAAAGAGAGAGCCGATGGGAGGGTTCTCGGTGAAGGTGACATCGGTATGCCACACTGCCGTTTGACGCGGGTCAGCCTTGAGATCGGTGTCGAGAAGCAAAATTTCCGGAAAGCCATCGCGAGCCAATGAGGGAGCGTTGCGATAGTCGCCCCCTGCCTCCGTGGTGGCAGCAATGTGATGACCAAAACAGCGCGCCAAACGGACCTGATCGGCCGGCGTTAAATGAGCTCCAGGGAAGAAAAGCACCAGATATTGAGCCCAAGCGGCAACCAATTCGACAGCCACTTCGGCCAGATCTTGATCACTCAATTTGGCTACGTGAAGTCCCTCAACAACTGCCCCTAGTGAACCTGGCAAGGGGGAAATCGAAATCTGTGAGCGAGAAATGAGACTGGTCATATGAGGACTGTACAACCCACAAAGTTACAGGGAAAGACCTATCTGACTGACCGTCAGATTTTTGTAGTGCCTGCACTAGAGTTCAGATACTGATTGAAGGGGGTCCCATGAAGGGCATTGTTTATAACGGATCGACGACCAATTTGGTTGACGCACTTTCACTACGAGCGCCTGGTCCACGCGAGGTCATCGTGCAGGTTGCTGCT
>SYDZ01000129.1 GCA_005801025.1 Actinomycetota bacterium | reverse complement strand
TCATGGCTGGCCTTCATGTGACTCATCAGTTCCGTGCCACACAACCTCGTATCGATGCCGTCAAAGCAATGCCCGGCCAACTCGCCAGTGTGCTCGGTGACTTGATGCAATTCTTCACCAATATGTATGTGAGTCGACATCACGGTATGGAAGGTGGAGCAATTCACGACCCGTTGGCAATTTTAGTACTGACTCACCCGCATCTATTCACTCGTAAGAACGCACATGTCGTGATTGAGTTAACGGGCACCCACACTCGAGGTATGACGGTGATTGACGAACGAGACCTACGCGAAGTCAAAGATGGCAATTGTGATGTGCTGATGACCGTCAATGCCCAGGAGGCATTTGATGTGATGACACAAGCCATCAAATATTTCAGCCGCTAGAACCTATTCCCTGCGGAGCGTTGACGGACAAGTGTCCTCGATGACCTAAAGTCACAGTATGCGTGCTGCCGTAATGCGAGATTGGTCCCTGAGAGTTGATGACATCGACGAACCCGTTGCGGGTGCTGGTCAGGTCCTCACCAAAGTTTTGGCATGTGGTATTTGTGGAAGCGATTTGCATATGCTCGTGCACGGCGAAGAAAGTCGGCGACTATCGGCTGAGATGTCAGCAGATCAACCTCCGAGCGCACTCAGTCCGATCATGTTTGAGCCACACATTGACACCGTCATGGGTCACGAATTCTGTTGCGAAGTTCTTGATCTGGGTCCTGGTGTATCCAATCTCAAACAGGGCGACATCATTGTGAGTTTTCCTGTCACCTTTGATGAACAAGGTGTGCATGGTGTCGGCTTCAGCAATAAATATCCGGGTGGATATTCACAGCGACTTGTTGTCAACGAAATGATGAGCATCAAAGTTCCCAATGGGTTATCTCCAGAACTTGCGGCGCTCACTGAGCCCTTAGCCGTGGGCGTACACGCAGTTGAGAAGAGTCGCATTGCTCAAGGCGATGCTGCTTTGATCATCGGGCTTGGACCAGTCGGCTTGGCCTGCATTGCCGAACTCAAGATGCGCGGAATCGGTCCGATCATTGGTGCTGATTTCTCACCGCGTCGTCGAGCATTGGCCGAGCACTTGGGCGCCGATGTTGTTGTTGATCCGCGTGACATTCCGGGCATTGAGGCGTGGCGCAAAATTGATGGGCAAAAGCCATTAGTAGTTTTTGAGGCAGTGGGAGTTCCCGGAATGATCGAACAAACAATGCGCATGGCTCCCAAGGACGCGCGCATTTTGATTGTTGGTGCCTGCATGCAAGAAGACCGAATTCACCCCATGCTGGGTATCGGTAAAGAACTCTCGCTGCAGTTTGTCCTCGGCTACTCCCCCGCTGAATTCGGCAGTGCACTGAGCGCCATTGCCGAAGGCAAGGTTGATCTCTCACCATTGATTACTGGTCGCGTCAGTATTGATGATGTCCCACAAGCATTTAAAGATCTTGGGAACCCCGAGGAACACGCGAAAATTCTTGTCACGCCATGAACACGACAGCAAGCACCGATACGTATCCTCGCCAGTATTCGCGAACCCAACGATTATCCCTTGGCGAACCGCGAAACATCACCATTTCACCTGACGGTCAGAGCGTTCTTTTCCTCCGCAGTCGTTCGGGCAGCGACCCAGTCAATTGCCTCTGGCACCTTGATGTTGAAAGCAAAAAAGAAACGCTCATTGCAGATCCCCTAGTCATGCTCGCTGGCTCTGATAATCAAGACCTGCCACCTGCCGAAAAAGCCCGACGTGAAAGATTACGTGAAGGTGCAGGTGGCATCACTTCATATTCAACAGATGCAGATGCCCAACGATTTACTTGTTCCTTAGGTGGCCGACTTTTCATTGGTGAAACGAGTGCACCGCTGACACGCGAAATCACCACTACATCTTTAGTTTTTGATCCTCGTCTCTCGCCCGATGGCTCAATGATCGGTTTCGTATCGGCGGCAAGTCTTCAAGTCATTGATACACACGGGCAAAATCAGTTATTGATTGACCCAGATGCACTAGGTGAGTCAGAATTTGTGACCTGGGGTTCGGCTGACTTCATCGCTGCTGAAGATATGGACCGCTATCGAGGATTCTGGTGGTCCCCCGATTCGCAACATCTTGCGGTCTGTCGCGTCGATAACTCGCCCGTTCAAACTTGGCACATTGCTGACCCCGCCCATCCTGAACGCACTCCGCAGGTTGTGCGGTATCCCGCCGCAGGAACTGATAACGCTCTCGTGACCTTGACTGTTTTCTCGCTTGATGGTGCAACCCGCACGAACATCACATGGGACAACACGGTGTTTCCATATCTGGCCGATGTCACCTGGACGAGTCCAACGCGTTTGCTGATCACCGTTCAAAGTCGCGACCAAAAAGATCTTGTGGTCTACGAAGTCACTGCTTCAAGCGGAGCACTCAATGAAATCTGCCATGAACATCACGAGCAATGGGTTGATCTCGTTTCTGGCTCGCCCGCCATGCTAGATGATGAACAGTTGGTGATGGTTCTTGATCGCCAAGGCAGCAAGCGACTGCTCCTTGACGGCGTAGCACTCACCCCTGTCTCATTAAATGTTCGCAGTGTCATCTCAGCAGTTGACGCTGAAATCATCTTTATGGCCAATGAGATGGAACACCCAGAATCAGTTTTTGCGTGGCGTTGGAACACTGCTGGTCTGCAATGCCTGACACCTGATGGCGGGACACATTCGATGTGGCGCGGATCTTCAACGCAGGTGATTCGCAGTTCGTCAGCGACACAAAGTCGTGCAACCATCAAAGTTCATAGTGCGTACGGCGAGCACATCATCACTAGCTACGCTGAAGAACCTTTGGTGCAACCACACGTCACTTTTATTCGCGCTGGCGTGCGTCGTATCCCATGTGCCCTAATTCTCCCGCGTGATGTCAATCCCGGAACAAAACTTCCCGTCTTGATGGACCCATACGGCGGACCAGGTCACGAGCGCGTCGTTGATTCGTACGCGGCTCATTGCACTTCGCAGTGGTTTGCAGATCAAGGATTTGCAGTCCTCGTTGTTGATGGTCGCGGTACACCTGGGTTGGGGACCGAATGGGAGCGTGCCGTCTATCACGATCTGGCGACTGTTGTTCTTGAAGACCAGGTCGATGCGTTACGCGCTGTCGCAGAACTACACCCAGAATTAGATCTCACTCGGGTCGGTATTCGCGGTTGGAGTTTCGGCGGGTATTTAGCAGCACTCGCAGTTTTACGGCGTCCCGATGTTTTTCATTGCGCGATTGCTGGTGCTCCTGTCACAGATTGGCGACTCTATGACACCCACTACACCGAACGTTTCTTGGGTAATCCGAACGTTAACGACAGTCCATATGAAGCAACTTCGTTGATCAATGAAGCTCACAAATTACAGCGGCCTCTTTTGTTAGTTCATGGTCTGGCTGATGACAATGTCGTTGCGGCACATACTTTGCAGCTCTCCTCAGCATTGCTGGCCGCCGGCAAACCGCACGAAGTTTTGCCATTGAGTGGAGTCACTCACATGACCTCTCAGCCAGTGGTGGCAGAGAACTTATTGCTTCATCAACTTGATTTCCTGCGCCGAACCCTTTAACCCTTGGGCGCGAAACCATGTCAGAAACGGCGCCTTTGACGCCCAAGAGTTACGGGTTACGGCCTTCAACGAAACGCTGGCGTCCACTAAGATCATCACTGACACGGACATCTACGAAGCCCGCTTGCCTCATCAATGAACTGACCGCTTCTCCTTGCTGATATCCGATTTCAAGGACGAGCCAACCACCTCGGCATAACCATTCGCCAGCACCATTGATAATCACGCGGACATCATCAAGACCATCATTGCCAGCGAACAATGCTGCATGCGGTTCCCACTCACGCACCGACTCATGCACTTCATGATCATCATCAGCGATATAAGGCGGATTACTGACAATCACATGCACTTGACCATGTAAATCTTCAGACATCTCACGCGATAACGCCTCAAACCATGTTCCCAAAGCAAAGCGGACGTTCGCACCGACCCGACCAAGACCGGCAGCATTGGCTTGAGCCACGTTCAAGGCATCTGGAGAATTGTCGGTGAGCCAAACTTGAGTACCGACAATGGACAATTCGGCTGCCATAGACAAACCAATCGCCCCTGAGCCAGTTCCAAGATCAACAACACAGCGACTCTCGGTGAATGAGCGTGCCAACTCAATCGCTCGCCCTGCCACCAGTTCGGTTTCTAGGCGAGGGATGAGAACTCGCTTATCAATCATCAGATCAAGCGTACGAAAAGACCAACTTCCCAGAACATAAGCCAACGGTTCGCCGCTGCGATAGCGCGCCACCATGGCGTCAAGTTGGGAGACCATTCGTTGCGTCGCAGGCTCGTCTAACTCGGCCAAGAATTCGTCACCCTGCAAACCGCAGGCCGCTTCACAAAGCCAACGTGCTTGAGGGCGCTCACCCAAAACATCAATAGTTTCAGCTAACAAAGTGCGCCAAGTGAGAACACTTGACGGATCGTGCTCCATTGACACACCCGATCAATCCTCATCGCCGGCTAATTGACGAGCCCGCTCATCAGTGGCCAACGCGTCAATGACTCCGTCAAGATCGCCAGCCAGTACATCGCTCAACGAATACACCGTGTAACCAATCCTGTGATCAGTCAAACGATTCTCTTTATAATTATATGTGCGAATCTTTTCCCCACGTCCACCACCGCCGACCTGCGAACGGCGTTCGGCAGACATCTTGGCTTCGTGTTCGTCTTGGGCTGCTTTCAACAAACGCGAGCGCAGAACCGTCATTGCCCGAGCCCTGTTCTGTAATTGACTCCGCTCATCTTGCATTGTCACGACGACACCAGTCGGAATGTGTGTGATTCGCACTGCAGAGTCCGTGGTATTCACCCCTTGACCACCAGGGCCGCTGGCGCGGTACACATCAATCTGCAGATCCTTCTCGTCGATGTGAATATCAACTTCTTCTGCTTCAGCCAAGACCATCACCGTGGCCGATGATGTATGAATGCGACCTTGGCTTTCAGTCACAGGAACTCGCTGCACCCGATGCGGTCCACCTTCGAACTTCATTCGCGACCAAGCATCGTCACCACGAATAACAAAAACAACTTGGTTGATTCCACCAAGATCACTCGGGTCAATTGACAGTGTTTCAACCGTCCAACGTCGACGGCTGGCGTAAGCCACGTACATTTCGTATAGATCGCGGGCGAACAGGTTGGCTTCTTCGCCACCTTCTGCCCCACGAACTTCAAGAATAACTGGCTTTCCATCATTGGGATCTTTAGGTAACAGCAAATCCCTCAGGACTTCTTCTAAACCGGCTACATCAGCCTCCGAAGAATCTTTCTCCTTCTTCAGTTGCTCTTTCTCTGCAGGCACATCTGTCATCGCTAAAAGTTCGCGAGCGGCCTCGCCGTCGCTGCGACGAACTTCAATGTTGCGAATGCATTCAACAACTGGTGTGAGTTCTTTGTAACGGCGCGAGATATCACGCAACCGACTCTGATTGCTCAATACGTCAGGATCTGACAACAGCGACTCAAGGGTCACGTGCTCAGCCAATAAAGATTCCCAACGGTCTTGCATAGACTTCTCAGGCTAGGCGCACGACAGGGGTATTAGACGCCGATGATGAGTGCCGGATGAATCAACATCTCTGCCAAACGCCGAGTGACAGGCGAGACGTCTCGCTGAGGCACGACAACGATCAAATTCGTGTCGGTTTGAGCGTGAAAAAGACGAGCCTCGGCGGCGAAGGGAATGACATCAAGATCAATCCCCGTGGAGAAAACGACAACAACGGGAGACCCAAGCGCATTCTCTCCAATGGCCACGCATGGAATTGGATCTTTCAGATTTGGGCGCGGCGATGGTGAAGCCACAGCGCGTAACGAGGACGCACCAACAATGGATGGGTCATCAATAGCCAAAGCTCGTAACGCCCGTTCTGCACTCAGCCGATTGAGCGGATGCGGGTCAGCGCCCGGTGTTCGATGACGTCGAACAACATCAGCGACGCGCTTCAAGGACTGTACTGTCGGGATATTGCCGTGCATCATGGTGAACGCCTCTCGATCGTGGGCACCGACGCCGACTTCCAAACGATGCTCCCCGGTGTGAGCGTCCGTCACCACACGGCAAATTTCTAGTCCGCGCACCTCGCCAGTGATGACTCCATGTTCAATCACCACATCAGCACCACCAAGCGTGATCGTCTCAATGAAAAGTTCATGTCCAAGAATGACTTCGGCATGTTCTTCAACATCTTGCGCGCTTGCGGGCGTGATATTGATCCCATCAATTGCCCAGATTTTGATTGACAGATCAAAGGCGGTGGCGCGACGTGCCAAAATTGCCGTATCACTTGAAGCCAAAATATGCAGATCGGTGACAGCATGTCGCGAGGCCCACGCCAAAGCCACACCTAAACCGCGCTCAGGTTTATCTTCAATCAACACCCATGAGGCATTGTTGGCAGTCATCGCTGCGCCAACCGTCAGACCAATTTGATCGCTCGGTTCAATCGGTCCGAAATGTTCACGCACCAAAGCGACAAGCTTGATGCCGTAGAGCCGGGCCTTGAGTTCGGGATTCATCGCCGTATCAGACATGAATCACCGCCCAGTACATGAGTACGCGTCCAAACGCGAGCTGACAAGTAGTTATCAGGACTTAGTTTTGCGCTCGCCATAACGCTTGTTGAAGCGCTCGACTCGACCACCCGTGTCAACAAGCTTTTGCTTGCCAGTGAAATAAGGATGGCACTCGTTGCAGAGTTCGATGTTGAGGTCGCCACCACGCGTTGAACGGGTTTCAAAGACGTTGCTGCACGAGCAACGCACGGTTGTCAGCGAATAATTTGGGTGGATTTCGGCCTTCATATCTTTTCGTCCTCTGTGATGGAGAGCCCTAACGGGACCCCGTGAGCCTAGCGGTGGTCTCCAGTTCCCCCACCTCAACGGTGCGGGAGAGCAAAAAACCTGTCTGACATAACCCCTACATCATCGGTGTTTTACCGATTTCGGCATGGAATTCGTCGTTGGTTTTGAACTGCTTGAGACGGTCAACCAACAATTCCAGGCCTGGAGCGGCGTTGCCATCTGAGGCCAAACCGGACAAAACCCGGCGCAATTTCCAGACCATCTGCAATTGTTTGCGATCAAATAACAACTCTTCGTGGCGAGTACCCGAGGCGTCAACGTCAATGGCTGGGTAAACACGCTTTTCTGCCAGGCGGCG
>SYDZ01000128.1 GCA_005801025.1 Actinomycetota bacterium | reverse complement strand
CGTCACTTGAAGTGCCTTACGACTACTCAAAACCAGATTTAGGATCATTTATTCTTCCCGTGGCTCGCCATCGTGCTTCACAACCGGCTTCCCGCATCGGGACTCTTTTAATTAACCCTGGTGGTCCAGGATCAGCGGCAACGAATTGGGCGTCGTACGCAGTTCAAGTTTTTAGTACCGCAATAGTTGAACGCTTCGACATCGTGGCTTGGGATCCCCGTGGTGTCGGCGGGTCAGACCCGGCAATCGATTGTGTTGACACGATGGATGATTATTTTGGACTTGATCCTTCTCCCGATAATGACAGCGAATTGAAATCTCTCGTTGAGGGCGCGAAAGGATTCGCCGATTCATGTACAGCCCGTAGTGGCGAAATTCTCACCCATGTGGGAACCATTGATGCCGCCAGGGACATAGATGTTTTACGCCGAGCCCTGGGCGAAGAACAGATTTCATTTGCTGGTTTTTCATATGGCACGAAACTCGGCGCTACTTGGGCCACACTATTTCCCACATCGGTGCGTGCTGCTGTTTTCGACGGCGCCATTGATCCGATTCTTGGGTACGTTGACGATCTAATTGTGCAAGCCAAAGGTTTTGAAACATCACTCAATACTTTTCTTGATCGGTGTGATGTCAATCAATGTTCGTTTATGCAAGTTGACGAAACGGCGCGCCAAGCCTTTGACCGAATCATGTTGGAGCTCGATAATGACCCGTTAACATGCTGCCCCACTCGTCCACCCACTAATCAAGGTGTCGCGCACTTGGGCATTGGTGTCACACTTTATGCATCGTACCGTTGGGGCGAGTTGGAGGATGCTTTATCGGCTGCTTCTTCGGGTGATGGGCAGCCTCTGCTCATGTTGTTCGACGATTATTTCGGGCGACAAAATAATGGCTTCATCGATAATTCAATTGATGCATATATAGCGATCACCTGCGCTGACAGAGATGAGCAACTGACACCGCAAGATATTCTCGGACTTGAGTCGCGCCTGCAAAATGTGGCACCACGATTGGGTGCTTCGTGGATCCAAGAAATGATGATCTGTGCGCATTGGACAACGCCCACGCAAGGCGGTCTCTCACTACGTGCAGATACAGCAAACAGAATTCTGGTTGTGGGAAGTGTCGGCGACGCTGCGACGCCGTTATCTGGAACAAGACAGATGGCAACAACATTGGGTCATGCGCGACTTGTCGTCAGCCAACTTGAACAACACACCACCTATGGTTCGGATCCGTGTGTCACACAGATCGTTGATGAATACCTGCTCACACTGTCAGATGGACCGAATGTCACCAATTGCTGATGTGTCTACACAAAAGTCTTTTACCAACTAACATCGCACCGTGAACGTTTCTGTCCCGCGCCGGAGATCTCGGCTGGTGATCCTCGGTTTGTTGCTGGTCTCTTGCAGTACAAGTTCTGATACTGAGGTGCCCGCAAGCACCGCCCAACCTGAGACAACCGATCCAGCCAATTCAATCTCCTGGGAATCCTGCGGCGATGGTCTTGAATGTGGCTATCTAGATGTTCCCATTGACTACACCGATGAGAATTCGGCAACCACATCTTTATATCTCACCAAACATATGGCTACGAGTTCGTCACAGCGCATCGGAACGCTCTTGGTCAATCCCGGTGGGCCAGGTTTTGGTGGTTCCATTCTCGCAGAAGCAGCGGACCGGAATTATTCAGCAGAGCTACTTGCAGCCTTTGATATCGTTGGTTGGGATCCGCGTGGCACTGGTCAATCAATTCCTGCCATTGATTGCACTGATGACTACGACTACTTCTTTACTGGTGGTGATTTAACTCCCGACACTGATCAAGAGCGGGCCGATGGCATCTCAATATATAGAGAATTTGCTGAGGTGTGCTTTGAGAAGAATGGTGATCTCTTGCCCTATGTCGGTACCAATAATACGGCTCGTGATATGGACATGATTCGCCAAGCACTGGGCGAAGACAAGATCAGTTATTTCGGTTTTTCATACGGCAGTGAATTGGGCGCCACGTGGGCCACATTATTTCCCGACACGGTACGAGCAGCTGTTTTGGACGGCGCGTCTGATCCAGAGGCCGATTGGATTGACGGTGTGTTGCAGCAAAACAGAGGTTTTGAAGAGGCAATCGAGACTTTCTTGGCGCAGTGTTCGGCAAATAGCGATTGCGCTTTTTACAATTCGGGAAACGCTGAAGGAGCCTTTGATTCTCTCATGGAGTCTCTTGACGACAACCCAATTCCCACCACCTCTGGACGCCCAGATCTCACACGCGGGATGGCGCTGACTGCAGTTGCCGAGGCAATGTATTCTGATTCGTATTGGGGTGAACTTGAAATTGCACTTGTGGATGCACAAGCTGACGACGGAACAGGTCTATTGGCACTATTCGATCAATATTTTCAGATGCTTCCTGATGGCTCGTACGGCAATGAACTCGAAGCATTTCTCAATATCTTGTGCGCTGATAATCCTGAACGAATGACCGTTGAGGAAGCTGATTCATATGTGCCACGATTCCAGGCCAATGCGCCACGATTCGCACCTGGCACCACTGGCGATTACACCTGTGTCTTTTGGCCCCCAGCGCTAGACCCACGGATCACGATCACTGGCATCGGCGCTGGACCCATTGTTGTCATTGGAACCACAGGCGATGCCGCTACGCCACTTGCAGGCACCCGCAATATGGCCAAGTCACTTGAAGAAGGTCGACTCATTGTCATCACCGCCGATCAGCACACTGGGTACGGCGTCAACAGTTGCGTCATTGACGCAGTCGACACTTACCTCATCGACTTGGTCGTGCCCGCCGCTGAACTCAATTGCTAGTCATCACCCAGCGTCCAGAGCCCGCCCCCCCACCTTCTCGGTAGTTTTTTCGT
>SYDZ01000127.1 GCA_005801025.1 Actinomycetota bacterium | reverse complement strand
CCCTTTCTCACCGAACCCTCCCAACTTGACGAATGGCAGCCCCATGTCGCCATCGTTGGAGCGCCTCACGACAATTCAACGACTAACCGCCCTGGCGCCCGCTTTGGTCCCCGAGCAATTCGCTCACAGGCCTACGAGCCGGGCACCTATCACATTGACCTAGACATCGAAATCTTTGATTGGCTAGAGGTCATTGACTTTGGCGATGCCTACTGCCCTCACGGTCAAACAGGTGTCAGTTTGGCGAATATCAAAAATCGTGTCGCAGAAGTTGCCCGCCGTGGCATCATCCCCATCACTCTCGGCGGAGATCACTCAATCACTTGGCCGGCTGCTTCAGCCGTAGCCGAGGCTCGCGGTATTGGAACTGTCGGAATGGTGCACTTTGATGCCCATGCCGACACTGCCGACATCATCGCTGGCAACTTGGCAAGTCATGGCACACCCATGCGTCGACTGATTGAATCCGGAGCGGTACCAGGAAAAAGCTTTGTGCAAGTCGGACTACGCGGTTACTGGCCGCCCAAAGAAGTCTTTGACTGGATGCGCGCTCAAGGTATGCGTTGGCACACCATGGATGAAATTTGGCAACGTGGTTTTCAAGCAGTGATGCACGACGCAGTAAACGAGGCCCTCGACAGTGCGGAAAGTTTATATATTTCTATTGACATCGACAGTTTGGATCCGGCTTTCGCTCCTGGCACCGGCACACCCGAACCGGGCGGCATTTTGTCCTCAGATTTATTGCGCATGGTTCGCACTCTGTGTCTTGAGCACAATGTGGTGGGCATCGACATCGTTGAAGTGGCGCCGGCCTATGACGTCAGTGAACTCACAGTCAATATGGCTCATCGATTGGCCTTTGAATGTTTGGCCGGTCTCGCCGCGCGTCGCCGCGCCACGATCAGTTAGCTACTTGACGAGTTCGCACCAATGGGCATATTTGGCTTCTTGACCGCGCACGACGCGACCATACATTTGACCAATCGCAGTGGTCGCTGGTCCAGGTGCTGGTACTGCACGATCATCCACTGAGCACACTGCACTGACTTCGGCGGCGGTCCCGCACACAAAGATCTCATCAGCGAT
Organism: Actinomycetota bacterium; assembly: GCA_005801025.1. Taxonomy (GTDB): domain Bacteria; phylum Actinomycetota; class Acidimicrobiia; order Acidimicrobiales; family Ilumatobacteraceae; genus Casp-actino8. The sequence continues at coordinate 2,386 of SYDZ01000127.1, read as the reverse complement.
GTAGAGATCGCTACGCGCAATATTGTCAATGCGCATGTCGATACCCATGTCGCGACCTATCGCCATCACAGAACTTTGAGTGATTCCCTCAAGAGCACCAGCCGTTAATGGCGGCGTCAAGATGATTCCATTGCGCGAGCAGAAAATGTTTTCACCCGTGCACTCGGCGACAAGTCCATTAGGAGCCAACATGATTGCTTCGTCATAGCCGGCGCGCAGTGCCTCTACTTTTGCCAACGATGAGTTCACATAGTTGCCGACAGTTTTCGCAGCAGGTGGCATGGTGTTGTGATCATGACGGGTCCATGAAGAAATCTTCATACGCACACCCTTAGACAACGCATCGTCACCCAAGTACGCACCCCATGGCCAACAGGCGATCGCCACGTCAACCGTGCACGGCAAAGTGTTCAGTCCCATTTCGCCGTAGCCGTAGTACGCCAAGGGACGCACGTAACACGAGGGCAAGCCAGTTGAAGCCACAGTGTCTTTGGTGGCCTGAATGAGTTCTTCAACGGTGTACGGAATTTCCATACCCATGATGTGAGCGCTACGGAATAAGCGTTCAATGTGCTCGGTGAGGCGGAACACAGCCGTGCCCTTGGATGTTTCATAGGCGCGAATACCTTCGAAGACTCCCGTGCCGTAATGCAAAGTGTGGGTCAACACATGGACTTGGGCTTTATCCCAGTCGACGAGTTTGCCGTTCATCCAGATTTTCGATGTGGGGATCAGTGTGGGCATGATGAGTTCCGTTCAAGAAGTTGCAAAGATCAGAGTAGTAGATGGTGTGTTTATTTCAGCCGACAATTCGCGAGGCGATGATGTCAGCAATCTCGCTGGTACTTCCTGTTACTGGACTGGCGCAGGCACCCCGAATACGCTCAGCAGCAGACACTTCACCCAAGAAATCAAGCATCAAGGCTGCCGACAGAATGGCCGCGGTTGGGTTGGCTTTGCCAGTTCCCACGATGTCAGGGGCTGAACCGTGTACGGGCTCAAACATGCTGGGACCAGTGCGCGCAGGGTTGAGATTGGCCGAAGACGCCAGACCGATTCCCCCCGAAACTGCCCCACCGAGGTCGGTCAGGATGTCGCCAAACAAGTTGTCAGTAACAATCACGTCATAGCGATGCGGGTCTTGAACGAAATAAATACAAGCCGCATCAACATGGTTATAGGCGGTACCGACCTGCGGATATTCAACAGCGACTTCGTTGAATGCTCTTTCCCACAGGTTGCCTGCAAAAGTTAAGACATTCGTTTTGTGCACCAAGGTGACATGACGACGCTCGCGCTTGGCCGCTAATTCAAAGGCGTAGCGAATGCAACGCTCAACACCCGTACGGGTATTCACGCTTCCCTGAGTCGCCACTTCACGAGGCGTGCCTTTGCGCAAGACTCCACCTTCACCGACATAAGGACCCTCAGTATTTTCGCGAATACAAATGAAATCGTGAGGCTGAGTGTGACCCGGAGCCGTGCCAATGAATGGACGTTGATTGATGTACAGGTCGAGTTCAAAGCGCATTTTCAGCAGAAGTCCACGTTCAATGACTCCGGGTGGCACATCGGGGGTTCCCACTGCTCCCAGCAGAATCGCATCAAAGGACCGCAACTGGTCAAGGACCGCATCCGACAAAATTTCGCCGTCACGCAAGTACCGAGCACCACCGAGGTCAAAATCGGTGGTATCCAAACTGACCCCCGCGGCGCGCACCACTTTCAGGGCCTGGGTGATGACTTCGGGTCCGATCCCGTCCCCGCCGATCACGGCGATGCGATGCGCTGATGTTGATACCATAAGCCCCATATCGTACGGGGCTAAACGGAACATTCAAGACAAGCCGCACAAGGTTTCTCACCTCCCGTTACCCTGTGGGCATGGCCCAGGTACATCACCTCACCAAAGCGGCGCTCGGTCGCCTTGAACAAGAACTCCATGATCTGACCACCCGTGGTCGTATTGAGGTTGCGGACAGGATTGAGCGCGCCCGTGAAATGGGCGACCTGAAGGAGAATGGCGACTATCACGCCGCCAAAGACGAACAAGGGCATATGGAGGGTCGGATCCGTCATTTGGAGTCAATTATTGGGAACCATCAGATCGTTGAAGTTGAAGAAACTGATTTAGTTGCACCGGGTCGGCTTGTGACTATGTCAATCGACGGCGACCCACAAGAAACGTATTACTTGGGTTCGCACGAAGAAGGATTTGACAAATCTCGCGCTGCCACGATGACCCCAGAGTCACTACTTGGTCAGGCCATCAACGGCAAACGCCTCAACGACATCGTTGAATACGAAACACCGAACGGTATGAAGTTGAGCGTGACGATCATCGCTGTGGAGTTGCCCTGAACGACGACGCAGGAATACCGCCGCT
>SYDZ01000126.1 GCA_005801025.1 Actinomycetota bacterium | reverse complement strand
TGACGCCATTGAGGCACGGGCCGAAGAGTTCGTTGCATTGGAGTCACAGAATTGCGGAAAGCCCATCGAGATGACACGTTCTGAGGAAATACCTCCGATGGTCGACCATGTCCGTTTCTTCGCTACTGCGGCCCGCCACCTTGAAGGTAAAAGCGCAGGAGAGTACGTCCCCAACATGACGAGTTACATTCGTCGTGAGCCGATCGGCGTATGTGCCCAGGTTGCCCCATGGAACTATCCGATGATGATGGCCGTGTGGAAGTTTGCACCTGCTATCGCCGCTGGAAATACGGTCGTTCTGAAGCCGAGTGATACAACTCCTGTGAGCACGACTTTGCTGGCCGAGATATGCGCCGAGTTTTTGCCTGCGGGTGTGATGAACGTGATTTGCGGTGATCGAGACACAGGTCGTGCCATGGTTTCGCACAACACACCATCTTTGGTGAGTGTGACTGGTTCGGTGCGCGCTGGCATGGAAGTCGCTGAGTCGGCAGCAAAAAGTCTCAAGCGAGTCCACCTTGAATTGGGTGGCAAAGCACCTGTCATTGTCTTTGATGACGCCGATATAGCCGCCGCTGCTGAAGGTATCGCGATGGCTGGTTACTTCAATGCCGGTCAGGACTGCACAGCGGCCACGCGTGTGTTGTGTTCGGCAGGAATCTACAAAGATTTCGTGGCGGCTCTCACCGAGCAAGCCAAAGCCACGCGCTGTGGCATGCCTGATGAAGAAGACATTTTGTTTGGCCCGGTAAACAACATCAATCAATTGACGCGTGTCGCTGGTTTTTTTGATCGTTTGCCGTCTCATGCGGAGGTCAATGCTGGCGGTGCACGCCAAGGTGCTTCAGGATATTTCTTCGCCCCGACGGTGGTGAGTAATTTGCGTCAGCAAGATGAGATGGTGCAAACCGAAATTTTTGGTCCCGTGATTACGGTGCAACAATTCAACGGTGAAGATGAAGCAGTGCAGTGGGCCAATGGTGTGGATTACGGCTTGGCTTCAAGCGTCTGGACGAAGGACTTCGGGCGGGCGATGCGCATGACCAAACGATTGGACTTTGGTTGTGTGTGGATTAACACCCACATTCCGATGGTCGCCGAAATGCCACATGGTGGTTTTAAGCAGTCGGGTTATGGCAAAGACTTGTCGTCTTACGCTCTTGAGGATTACACGCGCATTAAGCATGTGATGGCTAACATTGAGAGCTAGCGTCGTAGAAACTCTTGCGCAGCATGCTGGAGGGCATCGCTCAAGACAGTGGCGATGAAGCGAAGTTCTTCTGGGCCACATATCAGAGTGGGGGACAAGACTACGACGGGGTCGGCGCGGTCATCAAGCCGACAGATTAGCCCTGCCTCAAAAATGCGCGGTGAGAGTTCGTCACGTAGTAGCCAATTGCATTCTTCGTCGGTGAAACCCTGTTTCGTCGTCTTGTCTTTGACCAATTCAAGCACTCTGAAGTAGCCGCATCCGCGCACATCACCAACAAAGGGCAATTTCTTAAATTGCGCCATAACTTCATCGAAGATGGGCTCATTTTCCAAGACATTGGCCAAAATGTTTTCTTTTTCCATGACTTCAATATTGGCAAGGGCCACGGCACACGACACGGGGTGCCCCCCAAATGTGATGCCATGAAGAAACATCGCATTCTCGTCTTCCAGAAAGGGTGCCGCTAGACGATCACTGATGATGACTCCACCGAGTGGGGCGTACCCACTGGTGACACCTTTAGCAAAAGTGATCATGTCGGGTTGGTAATCAAAACGCTGACAACCAAACCAGTATCCGAGACGACCGAACCCACAAATCACCTCGTCCGAGACCAATAGCACGCCGTACTTGTCGCAGATTTCGCGCACCCGTTTCCAATAGCCATCGGGTGGCACGAGAGCTCCACCTGTATTTTGTACTGGCTCCATCACAACCATGGCCACAGTTTCAGGTCCTTCGGCGATGATGGCTCGTTCAACTTCTTCGGCACAGTCAAGAGTGCACTTCGTACTGTGCGAACACAAACCACAGCGGTACCGATTTGTGTTGGCAACCTTGATCGCCCACGGGAGCAATGGTTCAAAGGGTTGGCGAATGGCGGGGATGCCAGTGATACTCAGTGCCCCCAAAGTTGTGCCGTGATAGGCGAAATAACGGCTGATGACTTTGCGGCGAAGAGGCTGCCCAACTGCGACGTAGTACTGCACGGCCAACTTCCATGCCGACTCTAAAGCGTCGCCTCCACCAGTAGTGAAAAACACTCGGTTGAGATCTCCTGGGGCAAATTCACAAAGTTTGGCAGCGAGCCGAATACCGGGCTCGTGACCAAAGCTCCACAGTGGGAAATATTCCAGGGCTTCACTTTGTGAGGCCGCTGCTCGGGCGAGTTCTTGTCGTCCGTGCCCGATGTTGACGGTGAATAACCCGGATAACCCGTCCAGATAACGCTTCCCATTTTGGTCATAGACGTAGGCACCTTGGCCGCGTTGGATAATCGGCAGACCCTCTCGCTGGACACTGGAAAGATTCGTGAAGTGACCCCAGAGATGCCTCTGTGCAAGAGCACCAAGGTCAATGTCATCTGATTCAGGCTGGTTCACCAATGCTCCTTGTTCTGAGTGCTTTAGATTAATGCTCTGTTACCGTACTGTGGGGTAGTCAGTGGGGGTATGTCAGTGTCCTATAGTGGGGTTGAAGATGGCGAATTCCCATGGCATTGATGGTGACGAGATAATTCAGAGAGTGGGGCATGACAGGTGAGCGGTGATCGTGGCGCAGTCGAATTAGAGGGTGTGACGAAGCGCTTTGGCTCAATGGTTGCGGTGGACTCCATGAACCTGTTAGTACAGCCAGGCGAATTTCTCTCTCTACTCGGGCCGAGCGGTTGCGGCAAGACGACAACTCTGCGGATGTTGGCTGGTTTTGAGCAACCCGACTCAGGGTTCATCCGCATCAGTGGACAGTACGTGCAAGGAATCCCGCCGTATAAGCGTGATGTCAACACAGTTTTTCAACATTACGCACTGTTCCCGCATATGACCGTCGCTGAAAATGTGGCGTACGGATTACGGCAAAAGGGCGTTCCAAAGTCTGACATCGCCTCTCAGGTTGCTGAGGCTTTGGACATGGTGCAGATGAGTAAGTTGGCCGAGCGTAAGCCTCGCCAAATGTCGGGTGGGCAACAGCAACGAGT
>SYDZ01000125.1 GCA_005801025.1 Actinomycetota bacterium | reverse complement strand
CTGCTTGCATGGCCAACATCAAGACCAAGATGATCACCGGCACGACTAAAACAACTTGCGCCGATGTCTCACCTGAATCTCGTTGGCCTGAGGACATCTCAGCCCAAGTTCAGTGAATTGGCTTTAGTGCTGATTTTGCCGGACACGATGACCCCGACTGAAATGGCTAAGCCAATCAGTGCAGCAGCCATGACTACTGTTGTGGCACTGACTTCCCCACGATCTCGATCACTTTCCTGTGAAGCCTGTAAACGAATGGTGTAGTACTGCCATAGTTGCCTGAAATTTTCCATATTTCTTCCTTTTCCTCGTGTTTGTTTATTGAGAACCAAATCCAGAATTGATCATTTGTAATGCTGGGTAGCCAAGAAGAACGAGAAATCCCAAGAACAGCAGAACCATCGGTAAGCCCATCCGTTCAGTTGCCGAATTTGCTTGAGCCTCAATTTCGGCCAACTGCTGCGAGCGCATAGACGAGGCTTTAGCTACTAACGACGCCGTCATCCGCGCACCTTGTTCACCACCGAGACGAATCGTGGCAGCTAACTCGGGCAACTCTTCAATGCCCAATCGCTCCCCCTCACTTGCCAACACTTCCCACAGCGACTGACGACGTGAACGTGCCACATCTAAGGCATCAGCAATCCTGTTGAATGTTTTTCCATCCCCAACTCGCGATGCACTCACTAAGGCCGTTTCGATTCCAGCGCCACCTGCCAACATGATTGACACCAAATCTAAGAAGGCTGATAATGCTGTTCTGAATTCACGCCGTTGAGCCGATGCGCGAGTGCGCAACTGAATCACTGGCAGCATAAATCCAAGTACTGCGAGAATCACTGAACACGCCATCAGCAGTGGTAAAGGCAATTCAGACCCGCCCAAAGTTGTCAGCACCAACATTGCCAGTGGCAAAGTAGCTCCGATGAGAGCACCTAATAGCCGCTCGGTAGTGACCTCGGTCAGTGTTCGATCACACATTGCCAGATCAGATATTGAGACCGAGAAATGTTTTTCAACGAGTCTGACCAGTAACTGCATCTGCGAGTAACTTGCTGTTGCTCCTGAGCCGTACTTGGGGAGAACTGTCGCCAAGACGGGACGACGTAGAGATCGGCGGATCAGTAACCCTCCAAGACCAGCGCCCACACCCCAAAAGATCATGACGACGCCTCAGACATGGGGCGAGCGATGAAACGTGGCGAGATAGTAAAGCGACCCAAACGTTGCAACATCAGCAAGGACGTGCCAAACATTGCAATGACGACACCTAGGGCCAGCATCCCGCTCGGCTTGGTGTACGCCGCCAAATAGGTGGGATTTAACATCAATAGAGCCACAACGAAGAAAACCACGACCGCGATAATGATCCGCACCGCACTTCGGATGCGGGCTCGCGCCACCCATACCCGCGTCCGCATCTGCACATCGCTGCGACAACATTCAGCTAAGTGGCCGAGCAGAGCCCCGACATCACGAACTTGATTTTCAGACGCAGTAATGAGTGAAGCCACTACAAAGTCGGCCGACGGATGATTGATATCTGTGGCGAATCGGCGCACAGCTTCTGGAAGCCCCATAAAGCCTAAACGTGCCGACAATTGCTCTACTGCTGGGCGTATTGCTAGTGGTGCTGTCGCCGCGGTGACAGTGAGTGCTTGTTCTAAACCTCGCGCTCCCGCCATGGTGTCACGTAATTGCTCGGTCCACACTGCCAATGCTTCAACTAATTTTGTTTCATCTACCGATCGTCGCGCAGGGCGTGGCACTCGAAAACCCGATCGGATGACCACCACCCCACGCAATCCAGCCAGGATAAGGAGCGTGCCCGTAGCTAGAACCAAGCCGAGTACAAGTCGCAGAATCGTATTCATCGTCGACCACTCACGACATGTAATGGGACAACTTCTGCATCGTCATATCCATACGTCACTAATAAATCGCGTAACTCACTGGTCATTGGATACGCCGGCTCAGCATATGCGTGGCCATGAGCCACAAAAATTTCGTTAGAAACAATTCGTGGCCCATCACAATCCACCACCTCGCGGATGCTGCTGATGCGACGCTGACCATTAAACAACTCAACATGCACAACAATGTGCAAAGCGTTTGCAATCAAGAGATTCACGACGTCTATCGGCAGACCAGTATTTGCCATTGACACGTAGGCCGCAAGTTTGGAAAATGCTGAACGAGTTGAGTCGGCGTGCAAGGTGCACATTGAGCCGTTATTTCCCTGACTCATAGCCATCAACATGGCGAAGGCTTCTGCGCCACGTACTTCACCGACAACGACCCGGTCAGGATCCATACGCAAGGCCATGCGCGTCAAATCGGCAAGTGTAATTGCACCAAGACCCTCAATGTTGGCGTCACGAGACTGCAGTTCATCGTGATCTGGATGGAGTTGAACAAATCTTCCTAACCCGAGTTCAAAAGCATCTTCAATGGTCACGATCCGCTCATGAAAGGGAATTTCATTCATCAACGCTCGCAATAATGTTGTTTTGCCACTGCCAGTTCCACCAGCGACAATAATATTTCTCTTAGCAAGAACTGCTGCTCGCAGAAACCGGTGCACAATCGGAGACATCAGACCATTGCGCCGCAATTCATCTAGAGAAGAGAGATGAAACTGATGCTTGCGAATCACCACGAGTGGTTTTTGCGAAACATCCATCACGGCGAAAAGTCGACTTCCATCATCAAGGCAAACATTGCACTCAGCGGATAGGGCATCAAAACGTCGCTCACCATTGCGCGAGCGTGATGCCACATTGCGAACTAGCCGTACAAGCTCTTCGTCACTACTCACCACTGGATCAAGTTCGTGACGCGAACCATCAGTGTGTTTGACCCAGACAGGAGAAGAACCGCGTACATGAATGTCGGTGATCATGGGATGATCAAGTAGTTCTTGTAGTGGCCCGAAGCCGAGAACTGCATCAATAGCGCGCTTCGTCAGATCAATCTGATTGACTATCCCAAGATCTGTAGCCCCCATCAATAAGGACTGTGATATGCGCTGATCAAAAAACTGTCGTGCCGAATCTTGGGCGACTTCCCATTCATCGGCGCTTGACGATTGAAGTCCCTGGCTACGACGCTTTTGCCGATGATCAATTAAGACTGCTGTCATCTGAGCAATAAGATCTTTCTGCACAATGTCTGCTGGGATCAGCGACATCACACAACCGCCAAACTAGATAAGCGATGGGGTTGCAGTTCGTTCGCCAAAGCTGTGATTGCTCTTCGCAATGAAGCACTACTTTTACGGTCGGCTGGCAGGAGGTCGGCAAGCACAGGGAACTGCACAGCCTGAGATAATTCTTTCATGGTGTATCTGCCACCAGCAGCAAGAATCTTCCAAAGACCAAGATCGTTGAGTAACTGCGCACGATGAACAAGCACAACCACATCATCTAGATCGGTGCGCGTGATCAGGAGTCGAATATCTGCTTGGCGAATGAGTTCAGCGGCGGGGCTATTAGGTCGCACACGGCCCACATCAATGACAATGTCGCCACCTAAGAATTGTTCAATGTTGCGCACGTTTGGTCCGATCACAGATAGTGCTCCAATCACTTGCTCTGCTGAAGGAGGAGCGACAACAACGTTGACGTGATGTCGATATTTACGACAGAGAGTGGCGGGGTCAAGCGTGGAGGTTTCAGGCGTGCGCAGATGACCCGCCAATTCAGCCAGCCCAGGTCGAAGATCCCAGTTGTGGCGCGCTGCCAAACGGCCGCCATCTGGATCTGCTTCAATCACAGTGACGGGATGTGGCCACAACGTTGCCAAATGAAGAGACACCGTCCCGAGATCTGTCAGTCCGCCAGTTGTGCCAGTAACGATCAGCGTCATCTCAGTTCACCACCTTGATGAGATGAAGTTCGTCGTGACCAATCATCTGCGAGGCCGAGATCAATCCGATGCGTAAGGTCACTGATCGATCACCGCTCATGGCATCGGGTTCAGATATCTCCCACACTTGCACCGATCCTGCGATGGTGCTGGAAAGGTTCGAACCATCACTTTGACTATCTACGGCAATGAGTTGCACATCATCACCTATTGAGAGGTTTGCTGGCGCTTGCCCAGTTGTGACCGTGATCCCGGCGAGACCCTCACCTTTTCCCAAGGGCGCAACAGAGATAAGTTGCGAGGCATTCAACGGCGTGCCCGCAGGGATATCAAAAGAAGCGCGCAGGCCAATCACTTGCGACATAGCCGAACTCGGCAGGAGTGCGATCTCGGTATCGCTATTGATGGTCGCGGTGGCTACGTCACTGGCCCGAATTTGCGCGCCACGTACCAAGAATCGCGATGTGATCAGCACGCTCACGCCTGAATTTTGCGAATTTTGCCACAGCAAAGCTCCGCCCACACACGAGGCCACGATCAGTAATCCAACAGCAAACTCTGGAATCCGAATTCCCTGCCGCTTCATGCCTCCAGTCACAGAGGACCCAAGGGTTGCAATCCGTTGGCGATACCCACCGACCCGTTGGATGATTCCTTGACTCATTGAAATACTCGCTTTCTTCAATCGACATGTACTGGTTGATGTGTGCCGAGAAATCTGAATGACGGCGAACTGACAATGAATAGGTCATCGGACCCACTCTCAAACAGACGGATGAGGGCCTGCGAGGTAGAATAAACCTGTGACTGGCACACCTAGCCGAATGAAAGCACCAGCGGTTCTTCCGCAATCCAACGACGAGTGTTGGTGCGGATCGGGTCGCAAATATAAGCGTTGCCACAAGGGTCTTGAGGGTCGCATCACGCCTGGAATCATCTCTCCAATGCGAGCTGTACCTGACCATATTGTCAAGCCTCCGTACGCAGCCACGGGCGAAGTGCCACGGTGGAATGAACCCAAGGTCAAGAGTCCTGAGATTATTGAAAAGATGCGCTACGCCTGTGACATGGCCACCGACATTTTGCGTGTGGCGGGTGAGTATGTCCAAGTCGGCATGACAACTAATGACATTGACATTTTCGTTCATGACCTGACCATTGAACGCGGTGCCTACCCGAGTCCACTGAACTATCACCGTTATCCGAAAAGTGTCTGCACCTCATTGAACGAAGTGATCTGTCACGGCATTCCCGATGACACCGTCATTGAGGATGGCGACATCATCAACCTTGATGTGACTTGTTATGTCAATGGCGTTCACGGCGATACAAATGCCACATTTTGCGTTGGCAATGTGAGTGATATTGATCGCAACTTAGTCAAGGTGACTGAGGAATGTTTGTGGCTTGGTATTGGTGCCGTTAAACCAGATCGTCCATTGAGCGATATCGGAAAAGCCATTGAAGATCATGCCACTGCTCATCGTCTCGGTGTCGTGCGCGCCTTTATCGGTCACGGAATCGGCGAGCAATTTCACTCTGATGTGCAAGTTCTGCACTATTACGATGCGCGTAATAACATGCTGATGAAGCCAGGCATGATCTTCACTATTGAGCCGATGATCACCTTGGGGACCTATCAATTTCATATGTGGGATGATGACTGGACGGCGGTCACCGCCGATGGCAAGCGCACGGCGCAGTTTGAACACACCATCTTGGTCACGGAGACGGGCTGCGAAGTTCTCACTGGTGGCGATAAAGCAGTCTCGCCGCGTCAACCAAGTTCATCCTGAGTCGCATTTACCCCTCGTGAAGCCGTAGCGTGATGACCCGTGGGTGAGCGTTACGTCTCTTTTGATCGACAGCAATGGGCGTACCTTCGAGCCGCTACCCCGATGACCTTGCGTGAGGCTGATCTTGAGGATCTGCGCGGCATCAACGAACGTATTGATCTTGACGAAGTCGCTGCGGTGTATCTGCCGATGACGCGATTACTCAACCTATATGTCTCCGCCACACAGAATTTGCATAAGGTCAGTGCCACTTTTCTCGGGACGCTGGCGCCCAAGGTGCCGTATGTAATCGGCGTGGCTGGCTCCGTCGCTGTTGGCAAAAGTACTTTCGCGCGTATTTTGCAAGCGCTTCTGGCACGCTGGCCCGATCACCCCAAAGTTGACCTCATCACGACCGATGGATTCCTCTATCCCAATCATGTGCTGGAGGAACGGAATGTAATGAACCGTAAAGGTTTCCCCGAAAGCTACGACACGCGAACCCTCCTCAAGTTTTTGCGGGATCTCAAAAGCGGTCAGGCGATCGTGGAAGCCCCCGTCTACAGTCACATTGTCTATGACATTGTTGAAGGTGAAACGGCCAAGGTCTGCCAACCGGATATTTTGATTCTTGAAGGACTCAATGTCCTACAGGTCGGCGCCCCAGGCAGTGACGCCACCGAATTCGTGAGTGACTATTTTGATTTCTCGATTTATATTGACGCTCTTGAAGCGGATATTGAAAAATGGTACGTGGACAGATTTTTGAGTCTCTGTGATTCTGTTTTCCAAGATCCGAACAGTTTCTTTCGCCATTTCGCCCATCTCTCACGCGATGAAGCAATCTCTGTGGCACAAAGTATTTGGGAAGGCATTAATGGGCTCAACCTGAAGAACAACATTGAACCGACTCGGGAACGAGCCTCGCTGATTCTGCGCAAAGGCAACGACCACCGAGTGAGTGAAGTGCTACTCCGTAAACTCTGAAATCTGCCACAATAGAGGCGTGGCGAATTCACGATCTCCAGCGAAGAAGCGCAAGAAGAAGCAGTCCTCGTCGAAGGCCCCCGTTATCTTTTTGTGTCTGCTCATTGCTGCGGCAGGCGCATTTGTGTTTCTACAAGTCACTGAATCGACCTCGGATACCAGTAGCACGGATTCGTCGACGCCGACAACTAGCCCGACTAACACCGAGGCGCCAAGCCAAAGTGTCCCAGTGACGACGGCAACGCCAGCCACTGATCCCAGCAACCTCGGAAAACCAGTCACTATTTACAGTGATGATCTCGGTGATCTTGAAATTGATCAGGTGATCGATGATTGGGCTCAAGTTGACGCACCCATGATTCCCGAAAATATCGCTCAGGTGGACCCATCTTTGGTCGAAGGTGATTACATCATCGGTGACTTGCCCGATGGTTTCTATGTCGGATATTTCGTCAGCGCGATTGATGAGAATGATCAGGGCTTCACATTTGACATTCGCAACTCAATAAATGATCCGATTCCTGCGCCAGATGGACAACAGTTTTATCCGGCCCTTGTTGACAGCTTGCTCTTTGTTTCACTACCGATCATTGAGAGTGAAAAAAACACGGCGATGAGCGCCGCGAAATTCTTTGAATTAGCGAATTCTGGACGAGTTCTCGTGGATATCCCGACAACCAATCTGATCGCCCAAATCACTGACGCATACATGTTGCTGACCATTGTTGATGGCGCAGTGATCGCCATTGAAGGTATCCACTCTCCGTAATTAGCCTTCGGTGAGATGACCTCGGCTGCGCGCCTCATTGATCAATGTTTGCGTGTGTTGCCACAACGCCGTTGAGCCATCGCCGATGGGCGACAATCGTTTTACTGCCTGCGGGTAACTCACACCATGACGTTTCCACGGTGACTCGTCTCCGGCATGGTGATTTAACATTGCTGGTTGCATACGGTCAACCGCATTGGCGAATTGACTGGCTGGTGTTTCCTGAGTTTCATATTCATCCCACAACGAACGCAAGCGATCCCGCTGATCGTCGGGTAACAAACCGAATAAACGGTCGGCGGCTTTTTGTTCACGAGCTTCTTTGTCGGCGTAAGCCGTGGTGTCATAGGCGAAAGTGTCGCCCGCATCAATTTCTACGATGTCATGTACTAAACACAAAGCTAAGACATGAGCAATGTCAACATCAACATTGCTCCACTCTTGTAGAACTAGGGCATACATCGCTAAATGCCACGAGTGTTCAGCAGTATTTTCTCGACGTGAACCACCGGTGATGGCCGTCTGGCGTTCGACTTGCTTGAGTTGATCAATCTCCATGAGAAAATCGAGTTGTTGTTGAAGCCGTTGATTACTCATACATCTGCTCCTTAAGCCACCAGTGAGGCCAATGCCCACACGGCAGCAATAAAGCCGAGTGAGGCCATCAGTATGCTGCGCTTGAGGGGCGCTCGTGCAAGATCGCCTTCTTGCGGATTCGGGGGTGGTTTCACCATTGCCAGCACATTGCCAGCGAATAATGCCCCGCCTAAAGCCAACACCATCCACTTCAAGAGGTCAGCGCCAAGGAACATATAGACCATTGTGCCATTGCCGCATGGGTCAGCAAGTATCAACTTTGCCAGTTCTGGTCACTCTGGTCTTTCGCAGAGGGGTTTGATCGGTCATACTTTGTTTATGGGTTTTCATCACGTCGCCATTGCAATTCATGACACCAAGGCCAATTATCAGTTCTATACCGAAGTGATGGGCTTTGAACTCGTGAAGACCGTGACCGCACCCACCCCTGAAGGTGGATACAGCAAGCATTTCTTTTATTCCACGGGTCAGACGTCCTCGGGTGAGCAAGGGATGATCGCTTTTTGGGAGATTCACGTTGAGTCTCTTGAAGGGTTTGAAACCAATCTCAACAAAGGCGCTGGTTTGCCGTGGTGGGTCAATCACATGGCTTTTGATGCGCCCACTGTTGCCGACTTTGAACGGCACCGTGAACGTTGGCGTGCACATGGCCAAACGGTGCTTGAAGTTGATCACGAGTTTTGTCGGTCAATTTATATTCGCGATCCCGAAGGCAACACTGTGGAGTTCTGTCTCACAACCCGTGACTTTACGCCAGAGGAAAAAGCCCACGCTCTTGAATTGTTGCTTGATCCGAACCCGCCGATGGAAAAAACATTCGGTGCCAAAATTTGGCAGCCAGAAGGTGACCCAATTTTACTGCCCTCGGGTTGAGGCATTTGCTCGTCTGGGACGTTTCGCTGGCGGGCGGATCAGATTTCTAACCTTGGCCCATGTTGTCAAAGCGAGTGGATTCGCCATTGAATGCCAACTTGATGGTCCCTAAGGGACCAGCACGGTGCTTGCCGATAATCACTTCAGCCACACCTTTTTCAACATTTTCGGCACGGTCGCCTTTTTCATTGCGATAGACCTCTGATCGATGGAGGAACATCACGATGTCGGCATCTTGTTCGAGAGAGCCCGACTCACGAAGGTCTGACAGTTGAGGGCGTTTATCCGAACGCTCTTCAAGTTTTCGGCTGAGTTGGCTGAGCGCCATTACTGGAACTTCTAATTCACGAGCCAAGATTTTTAGGTTGCGGCTGATCTCGCTGACCTCAAGTTGGCGACTCTCTGTTGTTGTACCACTCATCAATTGCAAGTAGTCAATAACAATGAGGCCGAGCCCACCGTGCTTGGCTTTCAAACGACGCGCCTTCGAGCGAATTTCAAGCACACCCACCGTAGCGTTATCGTCAAGGAATAATTTAAGATTGTCGAGTCGGCCAATCGCCGCATTAATTTTGCTCCATTCAGGCTCAGAAATTGCACCCGTGCGGAGGTTTTTCGGATTAACTTGCGCTTCACTCGATAAAAGGCGCATCGTTAATTCGGCATGGCTCATTTCAAGTGAAAAAACTAATACTGGGAGATTGGAAGTTTGCGCCACGTGAGTGGCAATGTTTAAAGCAAATGCAGTTTTTCCCATGGACGGGCGAGCACCAACAATGATCAGTGCCGACTTTTGTAGCCCAAGAATCGTTTCATCAAGTTCTGTGAAACCAGTGGCGACACCTGCTAATGGAGTCTTATTCTCAAAGCGCTTCTCGAGTTCCACAATTGAAGTGATCAATAGCTCATTGATTTGTCGTGTTGAGTCAACAACTCTTTCTTCGGCCACCGCGAAAACACGGGCTTCTGCCTCATCAAGGGCTTTCGCTACATTGTCGGGTTCTGTATATGCGATTTCCGCGATCTCGCTGGCCACACCAATGAGACGTCGGAGCGCCGCAGTATCCATAACGATTTTGGTGTAGCGAGCTACATTGCCAACGAGTGGGGTGGAGTTCTGAAGTCCCAACAAGAAAGGGAGTCCGCCAATTTCTTCAAGTAGTCCAGCGCGACGAAGTTCATCGGACACCGTGATGACATCAACACCACTGCCGGTCGCCGTCAGTCCGCGAATCGCGTCAAAAATATGCTGATGTGCGGGTTTGTAAAAGTGCCCAACATGCAGACCTAATTCTGCAATCAGGTCAAGGGCTTCTCTTGACAAAAGTATTGAACCTAAAACAGATTCTTCAGCACTCAAGTTATGTGGAGGCACGCGATTGACCATTGGACGTGGTCCCCTATCGCGATCGTCTCTGCCCCTGCGGGTTGAACTTCCTGAAAATCCGTCTGATGATCCGTTTGCCATTGCTTCTACTTTGACCCATCTATCCTGTTGATCGCTAGGGGTAAAACTCTGTGACTTACCTGTGGACAACTTTGCCAAACTGGGGATAACTCATTCACTTGGATAACAAAAGGGCCCAGACCAGATGGTCTAGGCCCTCATGAACGCTTGTTGCGGAACGGATCCGCGTTGATCACTTAGCGACGACGTTGATGTTGATTGCGAACTGCACGTCATTGTGCAACTTTGCAACCACGCTGTATTCGCCAACCGTCTTGAGGTGCTCGGGCAAGGTCAACTTCTTACGATCAAGTTCGATGCCAGTCTGAGCCAAAACGGCAGTCACAATGTCGGCGGCAGTCACCGAGCCGAATAAACGACCTTCGGTTCCGGCAGCCTTGGCCTTGACTTCAATGACCTTGGCAACCAAAGTTGAGGCCACGGTTTGTGCCGAATCGCGGTCTGCGGCGTCGCGCAGGTCGCGACGCCGGCGCATTGATGCTGCTTGTGCGACTGCACCTTCGGACGCACTGAGACCTAAGCCACGCGGCAGAAGGTAATTGCGGCCATGACCCTTGGCAACTTGAACAATGTCGCCGCGCTTGCCAAGACCACGAATATCAGAACGCAGAATGATCTTCATGATCAGCCCTCCTCTGTGGTTGCTGTGTCTTCGCTGGTGTCGACTTCACTACCGGTGTCAACAGCATCGACCACGGCATCAAGATTCTGCACTTCATCTTGGTTGGCAACTTCGGAGCTACGAGGTCCACGAGGTCCACGAGGACCGCCGCGACCAGATGAAGCAACCCGCTTGGTGTACGGCAATAAGGCCATTTCACGAGCGTTTTTGATGGCAGTTGCCAAGTCACGTTGCTGTTGAACGGTGTTGCCGTTCAAAGTCTTGGCCTTGATCTTTGACCGATCAGACATAAAACGCTGAAGGAGATTGATGTCCTTGTAATCGATGTACTCGATCTTTTCAGCGGCAAGAAGGTTGCCCTTCTTTTTGATCTTGCGACCATTGTCTTTCGGAGCACGGCCCCGAACTGGCTTCTTTGAAGTGCTATTTCCCATGATTGCTTCCTTGTGTCGATATATGAGTTGCGAATGAAATGTTTATAAAAGCGGAAAACCCCAGCTCAGAATGGCTCTTCGTCGCCATATTGCGAATCGTTGCCTGGATGTGATGCAGGCGCGGAGCCTGCTCCACGAGACGCTTGACGAGGTGCTGAACCACCTTCACCGCCACCTTTTGGTGCTGTGCGCTCGACGCTGACGGTGGCCCAACGCAAGGTCGGTCCAACTTCGTCAGCAACAATGTCAACCGAGGTCCGCTTGCCGCCCTCTTTGGCTTCATATTCGCGAACATCGAGACGACCCGATACCAGAACTCTGGTCCCTTTGGTGAGTGACGCAGCGATGTTTTCGGCGAGTTGATCCCATGCCACAACATTCATAAAAGTAGTGGCGTCTTGCCATTCACCATTGACCTGATAGCGACGGTTGACGGCGATACCGACCGTGCACGTGGCCTTACCCGATTGGGTGTAACGCAGTTCCGGATCGCGGGTCAGGTTTCCGACCACGGTGATGTTGTTAGATGTCATGTTTTCCTCCTAGGAGTTTTGAAAGGACAGGTCCGAAGACAAGGCTCAAGCTGCGACGAGACCGCGGCGGGCCGCTTCGCCGTCGGGGAGACGCATCAACTTGTGCCGAAGGACGTCATCGGCGATACGCATTGCTCGCTCGAGTTCGTCAAGAGCTCCACCTGGAGCGAGAACGTTAAAAATCGCGTAGTAGCCATCTTCCTTTTTGTTGATTGGGTACGCCAAACGACGCTTGCCCCAGAAATCAACCTTGCCGTGGACGGATCCACCAGCGGCCACGACATCTTTGGAGATGTTGGCAATCCACTGTTGCGCAACGACATCATCTACTGATCCGTCGATAATGACCATTAACTCGTATGCACGCATCATGAGCGTGAGACTCCCTTCGGACACGATGACGGCGTTTCCGGCATCGGGGCCCCTGCTTGGGGCAGGGTATTTACTGACATCGGAAGTGTATCGGGAGAAACAAGGAACCTCACACGGACAACTGTTCCAGACGGGTGTGACACAGATGATCTGGTGAGACGACGATCCTTAGCGGCGAGTCAGACGCACCAGTGAGGCCGCCGATAAGGAGAGCCCAAAAGAGACCGCCCCCTCACGATTCGTGATCGAACCACCTGGACGTAGATATCCAGCTATCGAGCCTGGGCGAAAACCCTGAAAAACCAAGGCTGGGGAGTCCTCTGAAAAACCCCACCGAGTTGCAAAAAAACCCAAGATGATGGCCACGATAGAGACCGACACAGCCACATTTTCAAGTGGCATACGAGATGACAGGAGCAAGGAAAAGGCTGCGCTCATCAGCAAAAAAACTCCGACTGCAAAGAATGCAAGGAATAAATGCTGCATAACTATGACGAGTCCGCCACCGCTTTGATCGCCACAGTCAACCATGGCTCGCGTTGGTGCGGTGGGATTGTCATACGGAAACACCTGCAATAACTGACACGGCGCGCCGTCGCTCATCTGCGGCAATCCATCCACAAATTTGACGCTAAATTCGGCATTCGCCGACCCCGAGACCAAAAGCCCGAGTGCACTCACGAGAACCATTCCCAGACCTACAACTGCATCGCGTTGCAAACGGCGACTGACTTCATAGGGCAACCAACCATTCCGCTTATGCCCACGACGACGCCCACCCATCTTCAACATCGTTTAGCCCACTTTGCGATCAGGTCGTTGTCCACCGATGGGAAGCACGCGAACGAGATGATGCCATTTACAAGCACAGCAGGCTTCAACGATATAAGCCGTGTATTCCTCGGGACGACGGTGAAATCCAGCAAGTTCCTGATTATCAACGACGATTTTGCCGTGGGACTGTAAACGAGGTCCAAAAACATACGTCACCAAACTCAATTCACTGGCATCACAAATAGGACACTTCGACTGAATCCGTTTGCCAATGCCGCGCGCTGCACGCATCAATTCAGGATGAGCATCACATACCTCTTCACGACCTAAACGGCCACGATGATATTCGTTGATGAGATGGCGGCGCTCGAGACGATGGTCAACTAAGCCGGCACGAAACGAGGGCACGCCGCGTAAAGATCCAGATCCAAAGGTCTCGTTGCCGGCACTCATTGACTCTAGGTTAGCCCGCTATTGACCCAGCGTGCCTTGACCAACAGCAGATTGCTCGGACCACCATGCGTCCAGTCGGCGGCGGATTTCCTCATCACCAATCAGACCTTCTTCAAGACGAATCTCCAACAAAAAAGCTAAAGCCTGACCCACTATGGGGCCAGCAGGCAACCCGAGGCGCTCCATGACTGCCAGACCATCCAGTTCAGGGCGCATGGATTTGAGTTCTTCTTTGGCAGCAAGTTCAATAATACGTTCTTCGAGTTCATCCATACGTTGCGATAGACGAGCGGCCTTGCGCTCATTGCGCGTTGTGCAGTCACAGCGGGTCAGCACATTCAGTTCATTTAACAACACGCCAGCGTCATTGACATAGCGCCGCACAGCGGAATCACTCCAGCCCATTTCATAGGTGTGAAAGCGCAAATGGAGGCGCACTAGTTCAGTGATCGCCACAACATCCTCATTGGGGAATCGCAGAGCCACGAGGCGCTTGCGGGTCATCTTCGCGCCTTTGACATCATGCATATGAAAAGTGGTGCCCTTGCCTTCAATGAATCCGCGGGTCGCAGGCTTGCCAACATCATGAAACAAAGCTGCTAATCGGGTGATGCGAAAATCGAAAGAATCATTGGCGTCGGCGTGCACATTCTCGATCACTGCAAGTGTGTGAGTCAGTACATCTTTGTGGCGATGAATGGGATCATGTTCAAGACGCATCGCCGGAAGTTCGGGGAGAAATTTGTCTGCCAAACCAGTTTCCACTAAAAACCACAGGCCGGCACTTGGGGACTCAACTGTGATGAGTTTATTTATCTCGTCACGAATCCGTTCTGCTGAAACAATCTCTAAACGGTCTGTGTACTGCTTGACCGCATCAACTAATTCGGGAACCGGATTCATGTTGAAACGAGCAATAAATCGCGCGGCACGAATCATCCGCAATGGATCATCGCTAAAACTGATGTCTGGATCGAGGGGCGTGCGTAAAGTGCCTGTCATCAGGTCACTCGCGCCGTTAAATGGATCAACCAGTGTGGGTGAATCACTTGTCAGTTCGAGGGCCATAGCGTTGATTGTGAAATCGCGCCGTGATAAATCAATCTCAATGGCATCAGAAAACTCAACATCTGGTTTGCGTGTATCGGGATGATATGCCTCAGCGCGATGAGTGGTGATTTCGTAGACCCGATCACCTTTACGTGCTCCGATCGTGCCGAACTTTTCTCCTTGAGTCCAGATCGCGTCGGCCCAGCCACTGAGCAGACGCTTGATCTCGTCTGGTCGGGCGTTTGTCGTGGCATCAAAGTCAATCGCCGTGCTGACGTGGCCCCCGAGGAGGTCGCGAACAGTGCCACCTACCAAGTACAGACGCTGATCAGCCGCACGAAATAACTCACTGACCTCGGCTAATTCTGCGAGTACTGGGGCAAAGCGATCGGGAACCACGGGTGTCAGGCTATGAGGTCAGCTGGATAGTTAGGGGGTTCTTTTCATCAACATTTGGTGGACTCGCCCAGTTAATGCGTCTAGTGTAAGTGTCCACATGCATCTTGTGAGTAGACGAGAAGCACAAATACTCAACCAGAGGAGACATCATGATCCCATCAGATCAACTCAATCGTGAACATTTTAACCGCCGCACCTTGCTGGCTGGCACGGGCGTCAGCGCCCTTGCGCTCTTGATCGCCGCCTGTGGTGGCGACGACAAAGGTATGGGAGGAAATCTCTCCGGAGAGACAGGCTCATTGAAAGAGATCGATCTTTTGACCGTCGCTCTCCCCTCCTCGCTGTCAAATCTGTACCCAGGACAAGAGGCTGGAAACTTCAACTACTACGTAGCTTGCCTCGTCGGCGAAGGTCTGGTCGCCCCCGATGGAACTGGCAAGTTAGTGCCAGCATTGGCCTCAAAGTGGGAACAAACATCACCGACGACATACGTCTACACCTTGCGCGATGGTGCGAAGTTCAGCGACGGAACCCTTGTTACCCCTGAGGATGTCGTCTACTCAGTCGGTATCTCCAAGGACGAGGAAAAATCCCCCAACATCGCTTACTACTGGTCCAATGTTGATAAGGCTGAAAAGACCGGCGATAACGAAGTCACCATCACCTTGGCCACCCCTGATGTCGCATTCGAATGGGGCCCTTGTGCCGCCAATGCTTTGTGGATCACCTCGCAGGCTTACGTCGAAGGTAACGGCGGCGAAATAGGAACACCCAAGGCCCTGTTATACGGCACGGGCCCTTATAAGGTCACCAAGTTTGAGCCTGACACCATGGTTGAACTCGAGCGCGTCGACACTTGGTGGGGTGGAGTTCCACCAGTAAAGACTGTTCGCATTGAATTCATCACTGAAGAAGCAACCCGCGTGTTGGCCCGTAAGTCAGGCGACATTGACTTGGCAATCAGTATCTCGCTTGATCAACTCAGTCAGTGGGAAAGCGCAGCCGACACATCCGTGTTGTTCGCTCCAGACCGCAGTTACGCCGGCATTGACTTCAACACCGCTGTTGAACCCTTTGATGACATCCATGTACGTCGAGCCATTGCCTACGCCTGCGATCGAGCGACTGTCGTTGAAAAATTGCTCGTTGGTCATGGTGAGCCAGCCACGGCGCTCATCACGCCCGATCAGATTTCGTCGGTGCTTGGACTCGACGGAGCGCGCAAAGCGCTCAAGGAAGTTCTTGATCTTCCCTTCGATCTCGATAAGGCCAAGGAAGAACTCGCACTGTCAAAAGTGCCAGAAGGTTTCTCCACCAAAGTTGGTGTGTCATCAAGCGCACCACAAATCAGTCAGTTCTTCCAGTCGCTGGCCGAAACCGTCAAGCCACTTGGCATCAACATTGAAGTTGAAGAGATGCCCGTTGAGCAGTGGTACGACACGATTGGTTCAGCCGATTGGGGCTTGGCCTACATGTGGTATTTCAACGCCACCGGAGATCCAGCCGAAATGTCATCCTGGTTCTTGGGTGAAGGCAACCCTGCTTCATACACCAATGATGCTGTTACCGAGCTCATGGCTCAGGCCAAAGAAGAGACCGATCCTGCCAAGCGCGTTGAGATTTTGATTGAGGCACAAAAAGCTGCCTTAGCTGATATCCCGTACATTCCGCTGTGGTGGGGCGAGGCCGCAACGGCTATCAATAGCAAGTACACCATTGAGGACTTTGGTTCGTACTCACTGCTGTCGCCGTGGACGCCGCGCATTCTCACCGTCGATTGACCCAACTACTTTCCCGTGGTTCGCTGACACGATTCATCGTCGTTCGTCTAGCAGCCACGGGTCTGTTGTTGTTGGTGCTCTCATTTGTTGTCTTTGCACTTTTACATCTCACACCTGGTGACCCTGCGCGCAACCTTGTAGGAGTTCGTAACGTCACTCCCGAATTGCTTCAATCAATTCGCGATAAATATCACCTCAATGATCCGTTCATAAGTCAGTACCTGCAGTGGTTGGGCAATGTGCTGCACGGTGACTTTGGCGAATCCATTCGTAATAACACCACAGTGACAACCTTGTTATCTGATCGAGTGACACTCACATTGCAACTCGCCGGCTTGTCATTTGTCTTGACCCTGCTTATTGCGGTTCCACTCGGTATTGCTGCCGCATGGCGAACAGGGTCGGTACTAGACCGTTCTGTCAGCATTGCATCAATTGTGGGTATCGGAGCACCCACATACGCAGTTGGATTATTGTTGCTGTACATCTTTGGTTTGTGGTTGGACATCTTTCCGGTCTACGGAAGTGGTGACGGAGGGTTTGACCGCTGGTGGCATTTGGTTTTACCAGCAATCACATTGGCTAATGGGCTTGCTGCCATGGTTTTTAAATTGACTAGAACGGCAGTTGTCGCTGAACTCAATCAGGACTACGTTGCGTTCGCCCAAAGTCGTGGTTTGTCGCATCGTCAAATACGATCACTCGTCTTGCGTAACGCCATGATTCCTGTCGCCACAAGTTTGGGATTAGTGTTCGCATTTTTAT
>SYDZ01000015.1 GCA_005801025.1 Actinomycetota bacterium | reverse complement strand
GCGTATGACAATCATCGCGAATCATCACGATATGCACCCTCGTGGTATCGAGAGTCATCGGCTGACACCACATCACGATGGCATTGACCATTCCCGTCAGCGGCAGTTCAAGACGCAAGTTGGCTGTAAAAGGGGCCCGAAAGTCATATCGCATCAGGCGATCTTGGATCAGCGGATGTGCGCCAGATTTAACCAACGGATCTTCGTGGTTTTCAATGACATGGGGATATTCCAGGACAAATCCCCAACCATCCTGCGTGCGCTCCGTTGAATAATCATTGACTAAAAGATCTTTTTCTGAACCAAAAGTTCCTGAATGGACAAACGGAAAGTGGGCAAAATCAAGAAAATTGTCAATGGCTTGAGCCGCACCAGCATTGATATCAATGGGTGGCATCCAGACTCGTGTCAGGGACTCATCCTCCCACTCAGGAATCTTCAAGATGTCAATGATCGGCTCAAGTGGGGACACCCACACCAGATCGTATTTTTCTTGCACAAAAGGAATCGTGAGTTGAGCGGGTGGAAGAGTCGCTTGCATTCCTAACGCTGGAACATGTGCGCAGCGACCGTTGGCGTCATATTGCCAACCGTGATAGGGACATTGAATATTTGATCCCACGACTTGCCCATCAGAAAGTCGTGCATAGCGATGAGGGCAAACATCGGCGAAGACTTTTATTTCTCCATCAAGGCGAACGACGACATAAGCCTCACCAACTAACTCAATACGCGTCGGGGTTTCTCCAAAAGAATCAGCCCGTCCAATGGGATGCCAAACCTGTTTGAGTCCTGCTGAAAGATTTGAAATCGATGTCATCGTTCTTCTCGCTCATAAGGCACACCGAGGGCGGCAGGCGCTCCCAGTTTGCGATGAGCGAAGCGACTTGACACCAAGACCAGAACCACGATCGTCATGAAGAACGGTAAAGCGTCAAGAAGGTCTCCACTGATCTGTACATTGCGGGCCTTCAAAGTACTTCCAAGTGACTGCAGCACGCCAAATAGATAGGCCCCAAGAAGAGCCAAACTCGGCCGCCAAAAACCGAAAATCACTAGCGCAATTGCAATCCAACCAGCACCCTTAGTCATCCCGTCAACCCACAGTGGAACAATTGCCATACTATAAAAAACACCGCCGACACCAGCCAACATGCCACCGAAAATGGTGTGTACGTAGCGGTACTTGACAACATTGATACCCATCGCATCGGCAGTCTGTGGAGACTCCCCGACGGCGCGTAGTTGCAATCCGATGCGCGTATGGAAAAGATAAATGGTTGCCAAAATCGCAAGAACCCAAGACAAATATGTCAGCGTCGTTTGATGAAATAAAATCGGACCAATAATCGGCGTATCAGAGAGCCCGAGCACATCAAGTTTGCGAATTGGCCTCGGCACCGGCTGTTTGGAAACCTTCCAAATATTGGCAAAGTAACTGCTGAGTCCAACCGTTCCTGCGAAAATAGTAATTGACAGTCCAGCGACTGTTTGATTGGTTTTCAAAGTGATGCATAGAAAGGCCAGCAGAGTTGACACGAGCCCGCCCGCGAGTGCACCCATCAGAATAGAAACCGTGATCGTGAACCAGGCACTGCCACCCACATGTAGACAAGTCCACGCCCCAGTCACGCCACCGATCAACATAGTGCCTTCGACACCAAGATTAAGAACACCGCTACGTTCCGTGAAAATTCCCCCAAGTGCAGCGAAAAAAAGTGGAGTGCCATAGAAAATCGCTGAAGCGATGACGATGATAAAGATGTTTGAGTTCATCAGGCCACAATCTCTCTACGACGAGGTGTCATTCGAATGCGATACTTGATCAAAATTTCTCCCGCAACTGCCATGAACAAAATCAATCCTTGCAAAGTGCCCACAAGTCCACTGGGGAAGTCCGGCCCTTGCAGTGCATAGCCAGCCTTAGTCAGACCGCCGATAAAAATCGCCACCACCACCGTCACTAATGGATTGCGCCGTGCCAGAGCGGCCACAACGATACCGGTATATCCATAGCCCGCCATCTGGATACCTTTAGCGTCAAGTAGGCCACGAAAGTTACCCACATCAGCGGCCCCGCCGAGACCAGCCAGAGCACCCGATAATGCCATGACAATCACGATTGTGGACGTTGTGCGAATGCCGGCATAACGTGCCGCTTTAGGTGAATCGGCGAGTATCCCAACTTCGAATCCAAAACGTGTGCGCTTGTACAACACCCATACTGCCGATCCCGCGAGAAATGCAATCAGAAAAGCGATGGGCAAGTTAATACCGAATATGGAGTATGTGTTCCAGTCTGCGCGAGCGTTCAGAGTTTTTCCTTTGGGGAACTGTGGTGAATCAGGATCTCGCCAAAAAGATTTGGAGTTAAAGATCAAATAATTCAAAAAAATAGCCGCCAGATAATTCATCATCAGAGACGTAATGATTTCATTAGTGTTGAAGCGGGCTCGCAAAACGCCAACAATGGCTGCATACACAGAGCCGAAGACCATGCCGCCAAGACACATCAGAGCGATCGTGATACCAGTAGGCGAACCACCAAGTGAGATGCCCACATACGATGCTCCCACTGCTCCCATATAGAACTGGCCTTCACCACCAATATTGATTAGACCCATACGGAAGGCAACGGCGGCACATAATCCGGTGAAGGCAAGTGGCGTGGCCATTTCCAAGGTCCCGGAGAAAGCTCGTTTCCCTGCAAAACCCCGCTCAAAGATTCGTTGGTACACATCAAAGGGATTCTTGCCAGTGATCCATAAGACGATTGCTCCCAAGATCAGTGCCGCCACAAGCGAAGCAAGGGGAACGACCCAATTCAGCCATTTCGGCTGCTCTAATCGGCGTTCAAGACGAACTGGACTTCTCATGCGGTGATTCCGCCCATCATTAATCCAATACGGGCGCGATCTGCTTGCGCAGCTTCCACTTCAGCAACAATACGTCCCTCGTACATGACCAAAATCCGATCAGCGAGAGAAAGAATTTCATCAAGATCTTCACTAATCAGCAATACCCCAACACCACTATCGGCGGCTTGAACAAGACGCTCACGTACTATCTCGATAGCACCCACATCTAATCCACGAGTTGGTGAGGCGGCGATCAACACTTTTGGTGATGTGGAAAATTCACGGGCAAGTAAAACCTTTTGTACATTGCCACCTGACAAAAGGCGAACGGGGGTCTCGGAGCCTGGGGTCTTGATGTCATAGCGTTCAATGAGATGTGTGGACTGATCACGAATTTTTTGACGTTGTAAAATACGAAATCGTGACATTGAGCGGTAGTTCTTCAGTGCGAAATTGTCTTCAACTGAATGATTCGAAGCCAAGCCAGTATGAAGTCGATCCTCGGGAACGTGAGCAATGCCTTTGGCGATCGCTGATCGGGCTCGACCTGATGGAACACTTTCTCCATCAACAGTGATTGACCCTGACGTCATTGGGCGCATTCCAGAAATCACCTCAGCAAGTTCGCGCTGACCATTGCCAGCGACCCCAGCGATCCCCACGATCTCGCCAAGTGAAACACCCAGCGAAACAGATTCAAGCGCAACACGACCACGGTCGTCATCAGCATAAAGATCGCGCACGTCAAGAACAATTCTTTCCCTGTCCGCTGGGTGCTGACGGACGACTCGATTGAAATTGACCGAACGACCCACCATCAGGCTGGCGAGATCGGTCGTCGATGTTTCACGGGTATTGACAGTGCCGACTGTTCGCCCACCACGTAAGACAGTGACACGATCACTGACAGCCATCACTTCATCAAGCTTGTGTGAAATGAAAACCACCACGCGACCTTCGGAGACCATCACTCGCAAAGTTTTGAAGAGTTCAGTCGTCTCAATAGGAGTCAGAACAGCAGTTGGTTCATCAAGAATTAAAATACGCGCACCGCGGTACAGGACTTTGAGGATTTCCACACGCTGCTGTTCACCAACACTGAGTTGCCATATGCGTGCGCTTGGGTCAACTGCCAGCCCGTAACGATCGCTGAGTTCTTGTACTCGCGCCGCAACTGCCTTTTGATCCATAAAAAGCGATGAATCGGACTCACCAAGGACAACGTTTTCGGCAACAGTAAATGTGGAAACCAACCTGAAGTGTTGGTGCACCATGCCGATTCCAGCGTTGAGCGCATCGCGTGGTGAATCAAACTCAACTTTCTTGCCACCGATCTCAATCGTTCCTACATCTTGTCGATACAGACCAGTGAGAATATTTGACAAAGTCGACTTACCTGCGCCATTCTCGCCGAGGAGGGCGTGAACCTCGCCGACCACGATTTCTAGATTGACGTGGTCGTTGGCGACAACTCCTGGGAACTTTTTCACTATTCCCATCATCTTGACGG
>SYDZ01000124.1 GCA_005801025.1 Actinomycetota bacterium | reverse complement strand
GCTGAATCAGTTGACACCAATGGCCCTGTCTTGTTTGCCGGTCTGGGCACCACCTCAGGTGAGCGCACGATCGTCCTGGATCACAACGGCACCGACCCTCAGCGAGGTTGGCTGGTGTATTACGCCTATCCCGCCGATCGAGATGTCTCATGCCCGATTGAACAAATACCGGGCACAGATACTTTTACCGATTGTGATGGTCGCACGATCAGCATTGAAGAACTTGCCCCACCGACCAATGGCGAGTACCCAATCATCGAAGATCGCCGAGCTCTCTTCATTGACTTGGGCGAACGTGCCAATGATCCAACGACAACAACGACCGACTAGATAAATCTTTCGCTCATCGAGGCCAAAGTTGTGGGAACCACTCTCCACGCAGAGGTTGACCACTTACTCGTTCTTCTTTGCCCGGGAACATCACACTCATGTCTGGGGATGTCACCCAATCTCGTGGTGAATACACCATGTCATCGCCGAGAACTCGCAAACTAAACACACGTCGAGCATGAGTGCTCGAGACGCCTGGAGCGCCGTGGACAGTCAGCATGTGAAAAGCAATGACATCACCTGGTTCCATCGCCCACTGCAAAATGCGGTGAGACTCGCGCTCCTTTTCGAAATCCGGCATTTCCACCAAAGATCCTTCAGGAAACCACCGCGCTTGTTGATCAAGAAATGAGCGAGGCATCAACCATGGACCAAGATGTGAACCAGCGATGAGTTCAAGAGAGTCCTCAACAAGCACCGGATCGACAGGGATCCAAAAACTCACATTTTGGAATCCCTGAACATCGTAATACGGCTGATCTTGATGCCACGGAGTGCGTTGACGAGTCCCGGCTTGCTTCACTAAAACATGATCGTGATACAACCCGATTGTTTGTGAACAAGTCAATGAAGCAGCTATTTCAGGAAGTTGAGTTGAGCGTAAAAATTCGCCGAATTCGCGATGCTCACGCCATGTAGTGAAATCCTCAAGAAAAAAACCTGGATCATCGCTGGCACTGGCGACTTTGGCTCGCGGGCTCGGACAATCAATCACTGCATCAATCCCAACGCTCAGCAGTTCAATCTCTTTGGGTGTGATGACACCTCGCAAAATGACCGCCCCATCGGTGCGATAATCATCAACCAAACCCACATTCTCAGTCTGCTACATGACCGTATGCTGCGTCCGATCTGATACAAGAGAGTGATGCCATACACGCCAATCATGGGCACGCTCGCCTACATCATAAATCGCGAACGCTCAGAGGTGCTCTTGATCCACCGCAATCAGCGCTCCCATGATGAGCATCTTGGGAAGTGGAATGGTCTTGGCGGCAAGTTAGAAACCCACGAAGATATAGCCAGCGGAATCCGGCGCGAAATCCGAGAAGAGGCAGGCATTGAGGTCACTTCGATGACGATCCGCGGCACTATTTCATGGCCGGGCTTTGGACCCAACGGAGAGGATTGGTTCAGCCCGCTCTTTTTGATTGATGGTTGGCTTGGCGACCCTCGGTCCTCGAATCATGAGGGAGACCTGGAATGGATCTCCCTCGAACGAATTTTGCAGGCCTGCCATCCCGATCAGCAGTTGCGTGAAGACGCTGCATTGCCCATGTGGGAGGGAGACCGATACTTTCTGCCCCTTGTTTTTGACAACGATCCTCGCCCATTTCACGGTGTCATGCCGTATAGCAATGGGCAACCAACGTCTTGGACTTTCGAACGCTGGTAAAAAGTTGTGCAGAATGCGCACAATTTGATGTGCAACGTTCGTTAGAGAGACATGCTCCAAGAAATCCCTCATCCCGTTTCATCCACCGCGCTCAACGGTTCCCCATGTCGCCAACGCCCAAAGCGCCGCTCATTTTGGCAACGCGTGCTTGATCAGGCGCGAAGTACTGGGGATTGGTACTTAATCCCCAAGCTGTATACCAAGAACACGGCGGCCCAAATCGCCAGTGACATCAGACGGGCCCATGAACATAGTCCCGGCGATCATCGTGTACGCGGTCTGCTGGTGGGCGAAATGTGGGAGACCAAATGGTCGCCGACTTCAAAAGGCGCACCTGGTGATTGTGAGGTCTGGGTGCGATTGGCAAACAGTTAGCCACTCAACACATCCCCCTTTGGGTGTCCTGATCAGGTCTTTTTTGACGACGGCACATTTTGCGCATTGTGGATCGTTAGTGAAGAGCAAGAAAAACTCACAACCACCATCCAAACACCACGACCGAGGAGACCATATGACCCCATCCCTTTCTTTCACATCCAAAAAAATCACCCCAGAGATGCTCCAACGTGCCCTCGGGGCGTTCATCGGCTCGGCTGTTGGCGATGCCTTAGGCGCACCATTCGAATTCGGACCTGCCGGCGCCTACTCGCAACGCTTTGGCCAACCCATGCTCACCGGCGTGGGCGAGATGACAGGGGGCGGATCATTTTCTTGGGCTCCCGGCGAGTTCACCGATGACACCCAAATGATGTTGGCTCTCGCCGAATCATTGCTCGCACATCAAGGTCTCAACCTGGACGATCTTTGGGAGCGTTTCACGTGTTGGAGTTCGGCAGCCAGCGATGTCGGCATTGCCACCTCGCGCGCCCTGTCGGCCAGCGATCGCCATCAAGCTCTTCTTCATGAGCAGGCCAACCCCAGTCGCTCGGCGAGCAACGGCGCTTTGATGCGCACATGGGCTATTCCCTTAGCGTTTTTGGGGCACGACACTGCCGATGTGATGAAGGCTGCCTTCACTCAGGCATCGATGACCCATTTTGATCCTGCTTCTGGATGGGGCGCGGCGATTGGCAGCGAACTGTGTCGACGAGCCATCTTGGGCGCCGACCCAATCACTCAGATCGACGAGGTCTTGTCATATGTCCCTGCTGAACATCGTGGCCGTTTCGCTGATGTTTTGCGACCTGATTGGCAGCCCAACATTGCCGGTGAACCATCCAATGGCTCAGTCTGGATCTGCTTAGCGCAAGCCATTTGGGCCATTCGCCACAACGACACTTTTGAAAATGTATTGATCGCAGTGATCGATCTTGGTGGGGACACAGACACAGTGGCTTGCGTTGCTGGAGCCATTGCTGGAGCAAAGTTCAGCATTCAGGGCATTCCCGGCCGTTGGCTGACATATGTCCACGGTTCACTGCTGACCCCCGAGGGACGACACGAGTACGATTATTTGGGACTGCAAAATATGGCTCGACAACTCGTCGGTAGGCGCGACGCGACACTCTCGGCTCTTGAGGGGCCAATCAAACCGAAACGTGTTGATGAAAACTTCGCATTATTCGGTGCCGATATTGCCGGAGTTCTTGATTGTGACCCTGACTTCGTGCCGATCTCTTTTTGCCTCACCGCCGGCCGCCTGAAGAAGCACGCTATTCGTCGCGAGTACTACTTACGCGATGAAGAGGGTGATCAAAACACTGACATTTTTAGCGTGGTCTGTGATGCAGTTCGCAGTATCAACGCCTTGCTTGCGCAAGGACATAACGTCGTCGTGCATTGTCATGGTGGTCGAAGTCGCACGGGTTTGATTCTCAAGGCTTGGGCCATGTGTCAGTACGACTTAGATGACCAAGAGGCACATGAATGGATTCTGGACCGCTGGCCGCACTATCGAACATGGAATGAAACCTTCTTGGATTTCTTAAAATATGAGTGGGCTGTTAAACGTCATCAGTGTCTGCCCCATCAACATCAACACTAAGGGGCGCTTCTGTCTCTGATAAAGCCTTATCGATGGCACTTTGCCAGGTCCGCTGATCACGCAAGTCATTGATGAGAGATAGAAGTTCTGTCTTTCGTCTTTGGCTCGGCATTGGTGACTTGGAGATGGCGTGAAAAGTCGCATCAACTGAACGCTCGCTTGAAAGACCCTCGCCGTCGCCGATTGACTGCACGAGGTCACGCAGCGCTGGATACATCGGTTGCTGTAACTGCAGTGGTGTTGCAGCGGACTCCAAGTTGTCCAGCACATGACTCAAAGATGCCTCAACGCCCTTGGCGGTCGCTCGCGAAGCGCGCCGTTTCTTATTGATCTGAGGTGGCCGCTGTAGAAGCGAGATAGCAAGGCGGCGTTTCATTTCATGGGTGCGCAAAAGATCTTGTTGGGGATCATCTTCGTTCTTGGCGTCACGAGCTAGAAGAATGAGATCTGTCACCAGTTGTGAAATGGTCGGTGGCATCCCTTCGATATATGAGTTCACTGAGGCATGCATTTGTTGAAAACCAATGAGGACATCGCGACGATTGATACGCAACCACTCCACGGCCGTATCGGCGTCGAGTTTTTCCCGCACGACTCCCTTTTCTAAGTTGGGTAAATCTCCGCGATCCTCGGCATCGCCTTCGAGACTGTTGACAAAAGCCACCACAGTGTCCGACAAAGGCCGATAGCGCAATGTGAGAAGAGCTTTCACATCTCCCATGTTGCCACCTTGGTTAGGCATGACTGCAACATTTCCCACAAACTGGCGTCACACATATTGCGCCCGAATTTCTTGAGCCCGCTCAGCGACAACGCCCTGCAGAGAATCTGGGGAAACAACACATGAGGCCCCTCCACAACGCAGCAGCAGGCGACCCAACCAGCCTCGACTAGCAACTTCAACCCACAAGAACATCGAACCATCTTCGTTGATGATGTGATCTTTGGTCTCTATGCGATCAAGAACCCATTCATTGCCGGGGGCTATGTACAACTCCGCATCCACCACATCCCCACGAAATTTCCAACGCTCAAAGACCACAGGACGAGATTGAAAGGAGTAACCAGTTTCGTTGCATTCAAGAAGACGATCGACCCGAAAAACTCTCTCCTGTTCACCAGTCAACAAGTCATCAGCGATCAGATATGACTCTCCACGATCAAGAAAGATCAGCAACGGATTGAGAATTCTCTCCGACACCTCTTCCTCTCCGTTGACATAGACCACTTTAATCTGGCGGGCGGCTTCGATTGAGTTCTTCACCTCATGAAGAAGTGGAGCATCTTCTAGGCGAATATTTACAGGAAGGTCTCCAAGAACTCCCTCAAGTTTGGCACGCAAAGAGTTGACAGACTCGTTACGAATCGCCAAGTCCCCAGCCACAGCATCATGACCAGCCAAGGCAACTGCAACAGCAGTGGCCTGACGCGGAGTCAACTTCACACCTCGAGTCATTAAAGTCTTTGACCGCCGAATCGCTCCGAATGAAACCGGTGTTCCATGAAAAAGAACTTCGCCATCTGACATAGAAAAGTCAAAGAGAGCGTCATGCGTGTACGGCGGGACCCCACACATTGAGGCAAATTCAAGATCTTTGAAAAGATGTTTTGCTTCAATACCTAACATCCCCGCGAGTTCATCAACTGAAATTGAACCGCGCAATCTCAACCACGGCAAGATTGATAGGAGACGTTGCAAACGCTCACCCAATGGTCGTGGCCCCGGCCTTGTCGGAGCAGCACTGGGACGCTCTGGAAGATTCGGGATATCGGCCCCAGGCTTGAGTAAATCATCCAACCATGTCATGAAACCCTCACGCAGCGATGGAGGTCCTTCAACAACTGCGTGTGTACCAAAGCCCAGTACCCATCCACGAAATCGAGCAGGGTCATCCACCACAACTGTGATCCGCAGGCGACCATCTGACATCGATTCAGTTTCGACAACACGCGTATCCCACCATGACATTCCGGCCGCCAGTGCATCAACTAAGACAGTGGCCTCAAGATCAGATCCCTCAACATTGTGCACCAGATGTCTGAGTTCGCGATTACTGAGTTTTTTCCTTTTGGCGCTTGAGGGCCCATCGGTAATTGAAAAATCAGCACCGATGCGCGCGCATTTAATAGCCCGCATCTTCTTCTCACCAACTGGTGTAGCGATCAAATACCATGTGCCCTTGTCAAAAAGCAGACGATCTGGATCAACAACAATTTTTTCCGAATCAATTGAAATTTCCACCAGTTGATGACGTTGCGCGATCTCGGTCAGGCGCACAACGATCAGCGGAATCTCGACATTCAAGTTCACGCCTCGGCCTTGCGGGCTCAGGCCCTCAAGTTTCATCAGCGCCTCAGAGGCCTCTGGCACAGACTGATGAATCGAGGCAAGCGCCAAACTTAGAACCGACATTTCTTCTTCAGTGAGATCAAACTCTGGAATACACATGTCTTCTTCGCTGATCCAATACTTGGTTTGCCCAGCTTCTTCACCTTGGGCCACACTTTGACGAACTGGGATACCTAGATCACGCACAAT
>SYDZ01000123.1 GCA_005801025.1 Actinomycetota bacterium | reverse complement strand
TGACATCTGAACTGTCACACCTTAGTTCTACTCGCTCGAGTGAACAGTTACAGACTTACTCGTTGCTCGGGCGGGTAGGACCTCAGGTTGAAGCACGGCGTGAGAGCGAGAAATCATAAAAAGTTCGACTCTGATACCTGAGGCATGTCTTCCCGGAACAGTTGGAATTGCCCGAGCCGTAGCGACGCACAATATCCCGTCCATGGCAGTCAGCCAAGGGCTCGCTGCGGCACCTGACTTCCCAACGTCGGCTGGTGCTGTCGTCTCATGGATTGAAGATCATCATGCCGAATTGTTGGCTCATGCCGATGGCGAAACCGTCACCGAATTTGCCGGTGCCAATGCACCCTCATGCGCTGCTGGTTGAGTTGTTCGTGGTGTCATTGAAACGCCACTTGAATCAATGGGAACAACGGATTACAACGCCAATGATTGTGCCTCAATGATTGTGCCAACGGGTGATGTCAGCGAATTCCAAAATGGCTACATCACAATCAGTATGTTGCCGATGAGCGGCTCACCATTTACTGATTGAAATTACCCGTGAAGCACTGAGGCACCGACACGGCGGCGATGGTATGTGGCATCGCCGTAGGAGCGCATTAAGGCCCAAGATTTTTTCATCCACAGTTGCAGGTCGGCTTCCCAGGTGTAGCCAATCCCACCATGTACCTGCATCGTGCTGCGACTGGCGCCATAAGCAGCTTCGCCTGCAAGAGCCTTAGCCATACTGATATCGCGTAGCGCTGTTGATGATCCTGTGCTTGCACTCCAAGCGGCGCGGTAGGTGGGAGCCTTGGCGAATTCAACTTTGAGAAGAGCATCTGACATTAAGTGCTTAACCGCTTGAAAGGAGCCGATCGGTTTGCCGAACTGTTCACGCTGGCGCGCGTAGTGCGCGGCAACCTCAATCATCGCTTCACTGACACCGATCAGATATGCAGCGCTTGCAAGGGCCATCACATCGCTGGCGGGTAAGCCAAATACTTCACTCGAGGTTTCGGTTGTGGCTTGAGCATGGACGGTAAATAATTGGCGTCCTCCATCGATCCCATGGACATCGTCCATAGAGAAATCAGTGATGACTGAGTCATGTGTCAAAATGATGTTGGCGACCTGGGCGTGGGCAACATAAGGACTCGTGTCAACCCACAGAGTGGCGATAGTGGTGCCGTCATTGAGTGCGGGTGCCCATTGCGAGTGAGCAAGAGCAGGTGCGGCGACAGCCATGTGCTCAAGCACTGGTCCGGGTACAGCAGCACGGCCAAGTTCCTGGAATAACAGCACCGCGTCAATCAAGGTGCCGCCCATCCCACCTTGCGATTCAGGCACCAACATGGACAACACGCCCATCTCAGCGAGGCGTGACCAGAGATCTGGGAGATGGCCCACTTGGTTCTCCCACACTTCACGTACGTGGGTCGGCGTGCATTGTTTGCTCAGTAAGTCGCGCAGTCCCTCGGCGAAGAGGCGTTGGTCTTCAGTAAAGGAAAACTTCACGGGTCACATGCCTTTGGGTAATCGCAAAACTCGGTCGGCGATAATGTTGCGTTGAATTTCGTTTGTTCCGGCATAGATCGGGCCACTCAGCGAGAACAGGAAACCGTCTACCCATCTCTGCGATGGGCCCTCCATGCGTTCGGCTTCTGGACCAAGGATTTGTAGGGCTATTTCGTGGATCCGAACATCCATCTCACTCCAAAAGATCTTGTTCAGACTTGCTTCCGCGCCAATCGTGCGACCTTCCAACATGCCCGTCACTGTTTGATAGGTGTGCAGTCGGTATCCCTCGGCTTGCACCCACACATCAGTCACTGCATCGGAAAGTGCAGTATCGGTGGGATCCCCATAAGTTTTCCAGAGATGAATCAGTCGCTTCACAGCTTCGGTGAAGCGTGCGGGACTGCGCAGGCTGACGCCGCGTTCAAACCCAGCCGTGGCCATTGCCACAGCCCAACCTTTATTTTCTTCGCCCAAAGTGTTCGCCACGGGAACGCGTACGTCGTCAAAAAAGATTTCGGCAAAACCAGTGTCGCCATCAAGTTGCGCGATTGGTCGCACCGTGATTCCTGGTAGGTCAAGGGGGCACAAAATAAAAGTCAATCCGCGATGTCGTTCGGCAGTGGGGTCGGTACGAAAGATGCCGAAACACCAGTCCGCCCATACCGCACGACTGGCCCAAATCTTTTGACCATTGAGAACCCATTCGTCGCCGTCACGGGTGGCCTTACTGTGAATGCTGGCCATATCACTTCCAGCATTTGGTTCACTCCATGCTTGTGCCCAGACGATTTCCGATGATGCCATAGATGGAAGGAACTTTGCTTTTTGCTCTTGCGTCCCCACCTCCATGATGGTGGGACCGAGAAGAAAGATCCCGTTCTGATTGACCCGACCTGGAGCACCGCTACGGTAATACTCCTCTTCAAAAATCAGCCACATGATGTAGTCGGCTCCACGGCCGCCGTATTCAACTGGCCATGAGACAGCGGACCATCGTCCGTCGTAAAGTTTTTGTTCCCACTCGCGATGTAATGCGAATCCCTCGGCAGTATCGAAACTAGGTAGAGGAGAAGTTGGCACATTGGCTTCAAGCCAGGTCCGGGCTTCGTTGCGGAACGCCGATTCTTGGGCGGTTTCGTTGAGGTCCATGTCGTTTCGAATCTTAGTCTGAGGGTTGCAAAAATCTGACGCTCAGTCAGAAATCATCAAGTCAGATGTCGGTAGCCAACGTCATAGAACTATCCTGTGAGCGTGGGGGAGAAAGAGCACAGCGGATTGCCATATGTCGCTGGCCTTGACGGACTTCGGGCGTTAGCAGTAGTGACCGTCGTATTATTTCACCTTGGGTGGTCCCGAGTCCCGGGTGGCCCTTTCGGCGTCTCTTTGTTTTTTACTCTGTCGGGGTACCTGATCACCCAGTTAATGATCAGTGATCATGCGCGAACTGGGAGAGTTGACCTGAAGCATTTCTGGTCGCAGCGTCTGAGACGACTAGCGCCCGGTTCAATCCTGGTTGTGTCGGCTGTGGCTGTCCTGGCTTTGATGGGGGTGTTCACGGGAGAGCGATTACGTGGAGATTTCTTGGCCACCATCGGCTACGAAGCTAACTGGCGCTTTGCCACTGCAGGAACCACCTATGCCCAACTCTTTGAATCAACACCGTCGCCGCTTCTACATTTTTGGTCACTGGCGATTGAAGAACAGTTCTATGTCGTTTTTCCGTTACTCATGGCAGTGCTCATGCGCTGGAAACGACTCATGCTCCCAACGTTGATGCTGCTGGCAGCGTTAAGTTCAGGTGCGATGATCCTCACATCATCACGAAACTTGGCCTACTACGGCACGCACACCCGAGCGGCGGAGTTTTTGATCGGGGCTTTGCTGGCTCTGGTGGTTCCTCTGAGCAATGAAATCACTCTACGCCTACAAAGATTTTTTGCTGTGGGTGGTGTCGTTGCATTCGGTGCATATGTGTACATCTCGGGCACTGTTGGTGCCAGTGATGGGTGGCTATATCAGGGTGGTCTGACTGGTTTCACGATTATTTCGTGCTTGCTCATCGTCGCTGTTCTTGTTCCCGGACCGGTTCGTTCTCTGATGTCATCTCGCCCCTTGGTTGAACTGGGCAAAGTGAGTTACTCGGTGTATCTCTTTCATTGGCCAGTATTTATCTTGCTGAATGAAGAACGTCTAGGTGTTGACGGTTTGGAGCTATCGCTGATTCGGCTACTGGTGAGTCTTTCTCTAGCTTTGATCTCTGCGCGCATGATCGAAAATCCGATTCGGCTGCGACGGGTCTTAAAGAGTGGTCGTCAAGCGAGTTGGGCATTTGTCGTTTCATTGATTGTGACGTTGATTGCGGCAGCAGGAATTTCAACGGCAAGCTCTTCAGGGCTCGCTGGCGTCAATGCGCCTGACGAGTTTGTGCAATTCACATTGG
>SYDZ01000122.1 GCA_005801025.1 Actinomycetota bacterium | reverse complement strand
GCCGTTGCTGCCAAGCGAATGCAATCAAAGGTTCCTACCAAGTTGATGGCGATAACTTTCTTGTAGGCATCAAGATTGGCGGCCGAATCATATGAGCCACCTTTACCCACAGTGCGTTGCGCCCAGCCGATACCAGCAGAGTTCACGAGAACTCGCAGTGGTCCCATGTCCTTGGCCATTTCAATGGCATTCATGATGTCCTCAGTCTGAGTGACATCAACTTTGCAGAATGCGCCGCCGATCTCCTTGGCTAACACTTCACCTTTATCAGCCTGAAGGTCGGCGATGACAACCTTGGCTCCTTTTGCGGCAAGTAGACGAGCGGTAGCCGCTCCGATGCCCGATGCTCCACCAGTGACGATTGCGCTAACTCCGTTGATATCCATCGCCTTAGGCTAGGCAACCGAGTCCTGTCAAGGAGAATTTAACGTCCAGGAACTGTCCCAATTCCTTTGCTAGAGTCGCTAATCCTGGCTGGAGACAAACTGGTGAAGCCCTTGCCGTTAGCGATCCAGCCGGCAAGATCAACGACGACATCGCTCAGCGCTGATGAATAAACGCATATTCGCCCTGTCGTTTGTTGAACTGGTACCAGCACCGTAGCTCCAATTTTTTGACCCTTGACATAGTTGAGATCGGCCAACTTGGGATGCACCCCACACGGATAGATCATCAACACGCCGTCAGCCGATGGCGATTCAACTGTGACCGTCACCACCACTCCAGCTATGCCCGTTGTGGGGACACCAAACGCCGACAACTTGTGGAGATTGATCTTCAGTTTTTTG
Organism: Actinomycetota bacterium; assembly: GCA_005801025.1. Classification (GTDB taxonomy): domain Bacteria; phylum Actinomycetota; class Acidimicrobiia; order Acidimicrobiales; family Ilumatobacteraceae; genus Casp-actino8. The sequence continues at coordinate 2,151 of SYDZ01000122.1, read as the reverse complement.
TCCATGCCGATCATACCTTTCGACATAGAAACGACACCTTGAGGTTGATCAGTCCGAGTGTCAATCAGACGTTGCGACTGCATGATCCCGAAATCCGTCGAAGAAAACCATCCAACTAGATCAACGAGCACATCAGTCTCTGCAGATGAATAGATGCACACTTCTCCAGTTGAAGAATTCACTGGGACAATGGTCATTGCACTCGCCGCAACATTTCGAGAAAAGGATAAGTTCCAAACTTTAGGACGCTTGCCACAGTTGTGAACCGTGATCGATCCACTGCTACTTGATTCAACAGACGCAATGCTGAGCGCCACCGCACCCACTCCTGTTGCCGGGACTCCCGCAACAACGAGGTCAGTCATCTTGATCCGCACAACTCCTTTGGGCGCTAACTTCACTTTGGTGACTTCACGTAATCCCTGAGAACTATTGGCGCGCGTATCAACGACCCGTTGAAGACTCGTCGCTCGAAAACCTGCCGTGAAATAACCGTTCACATCAACCGAAATATGTGCTGGGGTCGATGATGCGAGACAAACTTTCCCAGTGCTATCAATCGCCGCGAGTACTTCACCCGTCACTGCTTGCGTTCCGCCGAAATACAGGCCGGCTGTGCTCGGCTGAGTACTGCCGCACGGCCAAACGGTGATAAAGCCTGAGACATCCGCGTCAAAAGAAGTGATAGTGAGGCTCACCGCCGAAACCCCTGTCACCGGAACTCCACTCTCACCAAGAATGGGAATCATCAGATTGGCACCGGGGCCAACTTTGACAACCCACTGTGGAGATGACGGTGTCCCACCGGCCAACTCAATCGCCCGATCTCTCAACCAAATAGCAAATTCGGCTTGACCGCTCGTCGTGAGATGCACATTGTCATCTTTAACAAACCAACGATTGCGCGGACCACCGATACTTGCCGCATCCCAATCAAAGACGCGCAGTTGCGGCCAGCGCATTTTTGCGGCACGTAATGCGGCGTTACCCGCTGCGTAATTGGCTATTCCATTTGTTGTGCGTCGCTCGGACATCGTCACCCAGCCGACGGCGCGAATACCTTTGGCCACAAGCGATGTCATCACTTGATCAATTTCTGCACCCAATGTGGACTGATTGTCGTTATATCCGAGTTCAACTAGAGCCAAATCTGGGCTGCCTGTCAGCGAATTGGCGACACTGAGACCGTCAGTCACGCTCCTTGGACAAATACCAACTGTGCAGCGATTTGATAGCGCGAAATATGAGGCTGAATTAAACATATTCGTCAACATCTCAGGAAGTTCACCTGATCCCGAAACGCTTTGACCGGCAACGCTTTCTCCAACAGAGTCACCGATAAATACAAAATCGTCGGCACTGGCAAAATCACTAGTGACTAGTCGCACATTGACCGACTTTGAATTCAGCGTGTAAGCATCGGCCAACCATGCTCCTGTTTTTGTCACACTTTGTGTGCCGTTGTAAAACTTAATGCTCACATCCCATGCTGGAGTGACATTCGCTTGCGTTCCAAGAATCATCTCAACCTTGGTAATCGTGCTCAGACCCAATCGGGTCGCCAGATTCGACAGGCTGACAACACGAGTCCACTTCGCATACGGGTTGCCGTCGGCAGAGTCACCGAGATCATCAACTGCAGGAAAATACACCCCTGCGTTGCGTGCACCATTTGACGAAGAAAACTCAGTCACCACCGGAACCGTCGGTTTGTCTGGGCGCACGCGGATCGTTAACGCCGTATCAAAAATGGCGCGGTCTGTACGCGAATCCTCACGAATAGCCAAAGTACCTTTGGCACTATTCCTTGAAGCAGCCCCTCCATAAACCTGACAACTTTGAGTATCGCAGGTCTTGGCATATGTGTAGCGACCTTGGGCTAGCGAGTACGACCGAGCTGCTACTGCTTGGGCACGAAGAGCGTTGATTCCGAGACCACCCGCCGTGTCACCCCAGGAGGCCGGCGACTCGCGTGGTACGACTCCGCGCAGATACTGCTCAACTGGAACATCGTTGACTGTGCGATTTTCACCAATCGAACCGTTGGCAGCAAAGATCGCGCCACGATAGTGAATGACGTTGCCAGTTGATCCGCACACGCCAAGCAGCGATGCCGGCGCAGTTGTCGGAACATCACCATTGGGTACAGAG
>SYDZ01000121.1 GCA_005801025.1 Actinomycetota bacterium | reverse complement strand
TGGTGGGGACTCTGAACGATGGCTGGAGAGTGGCTCGGGCGACTTTGGCTCACGAGCGAACCTTCTCCACGATGCGCCGACCCAAATTTGTGCAATCCGCAGGAATACAAAGTCGAGCCGTGAGCGAAGCCGAAGTCGAAGCCGAAGAACACTTCAAAACATACGTCTGGTATCCGCAGCGAGCTGGTCGAGTTGATCTTGTCATTGAACGCGCCCAGCAACACGGGGTCGCCCACGACCAAGTGATTCGTCAAGAAATTGCCGCTCTGATTTCGTTTCAGAGAACTAGTGAATGGACTGCACTTCGAGCCCGAGCGGCCAGAGCACTTGGACGCCCACCTGGCCCCGAAGGTTCGCTTGGCAAATTGGCCGCTTCACAGGTTGCACGGATGGCTCACCGCGTGCACACCTTCATCAGTGGCGCTAACGGCATGCTGACAACTGGCGAACACCCGCACGATGCCACGATTGCCGAAGTTTTGGTCAGCACACCTGCTCAATCAATCGCAGGGGGCACGGATGAAATACAAAAATCCATTATCGGAGAAAAAATCTTAGGTCTCGCGCGAGAATCCGATCCTTCGCTGGATCTCCCGTACCGCGAGGTTGCTCGTCGCGGTCAGTGAAACTATGAGTACCAACATAACCAAGCACCATCTGACAGTGTCTCCACACAGAACTTGAAAGTCGACTCGCAACATGGAAATCCTCGGGTTACATCACGTCAATCTAAATGTTCACTCCCTGGCGGATTCCCTTGCTTTCTATGTGGATGGTTTGGGTTGTAGCGAGTTTTCTCGACCAGGATTCACCATTGATGGCGCTTGGCTACGCATCGGAGCACATGAATTACATCTCATGGTGCGATCCGATGCCGTCATTGATCGCAGTCAACATTTTGCCATCACAGTGACAAATATTGAGGAGTGCCGTCGCCACCTTGATGCAAAAGGAATCTCATACCGAGTGGCTCCCGAAATTGCTGGCGTCAATCGTCAGATTTTTCTGCATGACCCCAGCGGAAATCGCATTGAGTTAAATCTCGTCCCGAATTAGAACTGGTACGTGACCTTTGTTAGGCGTTCGCTGAGTTCCCATAACCCTTGAGCATCGGCAACATCGCGTGCCCGACGACTCGGCGTTTCCAATACCGGGTGCCCGAACGCATGAAAACGCGGACCGTAATATTCTCCAGCCCGTACACCTGGATCAACTGCTGCACGAAGTTGTGATTCGCAGCCTTGAACACCTGTGCGAATCAGCACCGGAGTCGCCCGACGCATCACCACATTGGTGACCGACTTTCCATTTTTCCCAAGTTCTGTTTTCGCCATTCCTGGGTGTGCCGCAACGGCGATCGTGGAACTCCGTGCCGCGCGCAGACGTCGATCAAGTTCGGAGGTGAACAATAAGTTCGCCAACTTACTTTGGAAGTACGCACCCCAACGGCTGTAACGCCGTTGATCACACATCAGATCGTCAAGATGCATTTTCCCGGGGCGATGTCCATCACTTGAGACGGCAACGATTCGACCATTCGGAGCAGCCGAGACGAGAGGAAGAAGCAGCCCTGTCAGAGCAAAATGTCCGAGGTGATTGACCCCAATCTGAGTTTCGAAACCATCGACGGTGCGACTCTCATCAAGAGCCATCAGACCGGCGTTATTCATCAAAATATCAATCGGTCTTCCGGCTGTGAGCAAAGCCTCACTGAACGAACGCACTGAGGCCAAACTTGCGAGATCAAGTGGTTGCACAACGATCTGAGCGTCAAGTACTGAGGCCCGAATATCGGCGACGGCTTGAGTTGCTTTTTCAGCGTTACGGCAAGCCATGATCACTGTGGCTCGCGCTCGCGCAAGGTTGCGTGTTGACTCAAGACCTAAACCAGAATTCGCGCCGGTGATAACAATCGTTCGCCCTTCCAAATCGGGAATATCTGCTGTTGTCCACTCGGTTTTGCTCATAGTGCAGTGTGGCACAAGAGCCATGGAAGCGCCCAATATGACAACCACTGACACTTCATCTTGAGTAAAATAGTTATGTCACATTTTGTCTAAGGACCTTCCCACCGATGAACACCTCCGAACACCGAACCCTACTGATGTCTGGAGTGGGGATTGTTGCTGCTGCCTGCTTGGTGGTGGCTTTGGTCTCAGGTGGATCGAACACGAGCACATCCCCAAACGACTCAACATCATCCTCAAGCAGTTCATTAGTGGACATTGAACCTGTCACCAGCGTTCCTGGCACCGACTCGTCAATCGCACCCGGCACCGATCCCATTGACATCACGGGCGATGAACCAACAAGTGACGAACCCTGCGTCATAACCGAACTCTCACTTGCTGGGGGTGACACTGGAGCAAGCGTCACATGTTTGCAAGAGGCGCTGATCGCAACGGGTTTTCTCAATGGCACTGCGAGCGGTGTATATGATAATGCCACTGCTGCTGCCGTCGAAAAATTACAAATCGATCGCGATCTTTTCGTAGATGGCAAGACTGGTCGCGAAACCGCCCTCTCACTCGGAGTGTGGCCCGATGAAAATTCTCTTGTGATTCGCACTCCGCCACCAGCCCCAGGAGCAGTTGATCTTTTGGGCTACGAGTTGTCTTCCGTGGCCACAAGTGGACCTGATGCACCTCCCCTACCACCTAACTCAGGATCAGGACGTCGACTGGTGTTCGAACGTGCGGGTCAACGCATCTGGGCCGTGGGCGAAGACAATGTCGTGATTCGCTCGTGGTTGGTATCAGGAAGCAAATACAACAACGAAACGCCGGGAACTCATGCCGTGTATAGCCGCTCAGATGTTTCAACGGCATGGAACGGCAAAGCGTTCCTCTACAAAATGGTGCGTTGGCTGAAAACCGATATCGGTGCAATCGGGTTTCACGCACTACCGATTCGTCGCTCTGATAACACGCCGTATCAGACGGATGCCGAACTTGGCACTCGTCTATCCGGGGGCTGTCAACGCCAAGCCAATCTTGACGCCGACTTCACATGGGAATTTGCCCAAATCGGCACACCCGTGATCGTTATCTAATAACTTTCTTCCTCAGCGCGTGATCAATTTTGACATACTTGCTTCGGCTGTAGAGAGATCATCACGTTCACTGTTGACGATTGAACTCAAGTAACTCACCGCCACATACCCGTCAGCGACCATTCCCCCATCAGTATCTTGTGGAAGTTCAGCAGCTTCACCCCACGCCATACGCACGTAGTAGCTACCCTCGTGACCGACTTTTGGTTCCAACGTGGCGGTACTCATTCGGCGTGGTGGTTCGTGACCGAGGCGAGCCGACTTCCAGCCTTTGATATCTGCCAAATCAATATTTGGCACATTGATATTGACTACCACTGGTGTCTTTGGCATGTTGGCCACCAAACCTTCAACAAATGACGCCGCTACCCTCGCCGCGGTCTCCCACTTTTGCCCGACCAACATCTCATCCCAGCCCTGACCCTCAACACCGAAACCTGTCACCGACTGACTGACAGCGACTCCCGAAACCAGTCCATTACGGGCGGTGAGCGCAGCCCCGACGGTACCTGAGTGATACACCGAACGACCCACATTCGCTCCAGGGTTAATGCCTGCCACCACTAAATCAAATGGTGAGCCAAAGGCACCGAGGCGCGAGAACATCACACACAACGCTGGGGGTCCGGTGATCGCCCATGCTTCATCAATTCCCTCAACATGAGCTTTGTGCACTTCTGGCTGAATCAGATGAAGAGCACCCAAGGCGGCACCAGCGCCAGAGAATTCCCGATCAGGGGCAACGATGACCACTTCACCAAAGGGGCGCATGGCGCGCGCTAGGACATGCAAACCAACCGAGTCAATACCATCATCATTTGTCAACAAAATACGCATTCCCACATCGTTACCGATACCAGCGAGCCCTCAAGCATCGTGGAAGTGACGCGGCGCTTAACGCCCAGTGAAATGTGGCGGTCGTCGCTCCAAGAACGAGGCCACTCCCTCACGATGATCTTCACTCTTGAAACTCGCCGACATCGCTGCGGTATGTCGCTCCATATGCTCGGGGACTGAGGCAGTCAAAGCGTTATACGTCAAGTTCTTGATCAGTTTCAAACTGTGCGGGGAACCCGCAGCGATTTTCGAAGCCACTTCATAGGCTCGTGGCAAAAGCGCATCTGGCTCAACAACTTCAAGGACATAACCAAGGCTGAGAGCCTCGTCCGCGAGAACCATGTCGCCGGTGTATGTCAGTCGCAATGCATTTTGCAGACCAACAATCCGCGGTAGGAGCCACGTTCCTGCTCCCGTGTCAGGAACCAAACCACGGTGCACAAAGTTCCAAGAAAAGCGTGCGTTCGTGGATGCCAAACGAATGTCACACTGCGACGTGAATTCGGCGCCCATACCCATCGCGGGTCCGTCAATGGCACAAATCGTTGGCTTTGGGCACTGCGCAATTGGCCACCACTTCTCCGTTTCTTCGGCACTCCCGCGCAGTCCACGTTGCGCACCTGGGATCGTTGCGAGGTCGGCGAGATCAGTCCCTGCACAAAATGACCCCGCAACACCAGTGATCACCAAAACAGAAATATTGTCGTCGGATCCAGCATGCTCCACTGTGGCGATGAAGTCAGCCAACATCGCAAATGTCATGGCATTCTTTTTTGCTGGACGATCAATGGTGATCGTACCGATGCGATTTTCAGAGGTGTAGCGGATGAATTCTCCCATCATCAATCGCTCTTTCTGACAAGTGTGTAATCGTCCGCACGCGGTTCACGGGTTTGTTCCCAAAATTCAAGAACGCTGAACGGCCAATTCTGTGCAGTGCGCCCATGAGCATTCTTATACCAACTACTCACCGAGGAAAATCCCCACGTGCGCAACTTGTTGGCGGCATCTATACGTTCGTTGTATTCGTCGTGTACATCTTGGCGCGGATCAAGTGAACCATTCTTTGTTTCTAGTAACAGCCTCACGCATTCGACGAGGTAATAGACCTCGCACTCGCTGAAATAAATAATTGAGCCGTTGGCCACGATGTTTGTGTTCGGACCGTACAGACAAAAGAAATTCGGGAAGTTTGGAATGACAACTCCGAGGTACGCACGGGCATTACCTGCCCACTGCTCGTGGAGATCGGTGCCATGAACACCCGTCACTTTCATCGGTGTCAAAAATTGACTGGCCCTGAAACCAGTGCCGTAAATAACCACATCAACATCGAAGAACTGCCCATCCGCTGTGCGAATTCCCCCTGCAGCGATGGCTTCAATGGACTCAGTCACCAAATGCACATGAGGTTGACGCAAAGTCAGGGCAAACGAACCATCATCAACAATGAAGCGTTTTGATAGCGGGGGGTAATTGGGAGTGAGTTGACGCCGCAGAGTTTCATCTCCTTCAGTGAGCGCGTTCGTCCACTCCATCAACATCTGGCGCATCATCTCATTCATCAGACCCACTGCTTTTTCTGTGGGTGGATATTCGGGGTCAACTGTGGCCGCAGGCAACATTCCTTCGGCCATACGCCAAAACATTGAGAAGCGATACCACTCGGCATAAAACGGAACATGAGCCAACATCCAATTGAATCCGTTGGGCACCGCTTCGTGATACCGCGGTGCGGGAATCATCCAAGGGGTCGTGCGCTGGAAAACAAAAAGTTCACCAGCCTCCTTTGCAACTTGTGGAATAAACTGGCAAGCACTTGCGCCCGTGCCAATGACCGCCACTCTCCTCCCGGCGAGGTTGACACTTTGATCCCATTGTGCAGAATGAAAGGCGTCACCAGCGAAAGATTCGCGCCCAGCGATGTCGGGATAATTCGGGCGATTCAATTGTCCGACAGCCGATACCAAAATGTTCGCCCGACTGATCTGTCGCCCACCAGCGTCGTCAGTTGAAGTGACGACCCATTGCTGAGTCACTTCTTCCCACACCGCGGACTCAACTTCGGTATTGAACTTGATGATCGGGAGCAAATCAAATTGCTCGGCACAGTCGCGAAAATATTGGTGTAGCACATGCTGCGGACTAAAAAAATATGGCCAGTCATGACGCTGGGCAAAGCTATAGCTGTACATATGGTTTTGAATATCCACGCGACAGCCTGGGTATGTGTTTTCTAACCACGTTCCACCGACATCTTCGTTCTTTTCCAAGACCGTGACGGTGACACCGGCTTGACTCAGACGATGAGCCGCTGCAATACCCGACATACCCGCCCCTATGACGATGGCATTGAACTCACGCTCAGAGTCAATTGAATCCTTCGTCCACTGCGGGGCACGCAACTGATCACCATCTATAGCGAGTTCTTCAATCAGTAATGGCACATAGCGTTAGCTCACTGGTTCGGCGGCGATGAACTGCATGATGGCACGCAGATCGTC
>SYDZ01000120.1 GCA_005801025.1 Actinomycetota bacterium | reverse complement strand
GAATAGTCCCAGTCGTACACTGCTTGGGTGGCGTCAATTCCTTCGTAGCACTGCAGGCGGATCAACTCACCTTCAGTCCACGAGGCTAGAACTTTGGCTAATTCGGTCTTGCCGACTCCTGCTTCGCCCTCAAGAAGGAGAGGACGTTTGAGCGTGAGAGCCAAAAATACCGATGTCGCAAGGCCGCGGTCCGCCAAATAGCCGTGGTGCGCCAAGGCCTGGGAGACAGATTCAACACTTGAGAGATCAATTGCGGTGCCAGTCACGGTTTCAGGATAGAGGCAATGACCGTCAGGGGAGTGATCGGTGGGTCAGACCTTGGGGAATATCTGGCCGTGCATTAGGTTCATGATGTCCGTTAGTTTTAGGTCAGTTGTACTGAAGGGGAAAATCATGTTCGATTTGATTATTCGTGGTGGCACCGTCGTGGACGGCACGGGAGTGGCGAAGTATGTCGCCGATATCGCAATTCAAGACGGTCGGATCGTGCAGATAGCTACGACGATTGTGACCGAGGCCAAAGAAGTTCTTGATGCCAGTGGATTCATCGTGACACCAGGTTTTGTGGATATTCACACTCACTTTGATGGTCAAGCCACATGGGACGATCTCTTGGAGCCAACTAGCGGTCATGGAGTCACCACAGTAGTGATGGGAAATTGTGGTGTCGGTTTTGCTCCTGTACGTCCAGGTAGAGAAGCGTGGTTGGTGCAGTTAATGGAAGGCGTGGAGGACATACCCGGAACCGCTTTACATGAAGGCATCACCTGGGGTTGGGAAACTTTCCCCGAATATTTGAATATTTTGGAGAAGCGTCATTATTCAATGGATATTGCGGCCTATATACCCCACGCGCCTGTGCGTGCGTATGTGATGGGGGATCGCGGTGCACTCAATGAACCAGCGACTGCAGATGACATTCAGCAGATGGCAAAAATCATTTGTGAGGCTCGACAAGCTGGTGCAATTGGGTTTTCTACTTCGCGCACCTTGAACCACAAAGCGCGCGATGGTGAACCCGTGCCAGGAACATTTGCTGCTCTTGATGAATTGAATGGTCTGGCAGACGGTCTTGTCGCTGGCGGCGGTGGGCTCTTTGAAGTTGCTCCACAAGGTCTCGAGTTTGATCGTCCAGTTTTTCTCAGTGAAGTTGACTGGATGGCCGATCTCGCTGAACGCACGGGACTACCCGTTTCTTTTGCCATGTTGCAGAACGAGTTGAACGCAGATTCATGGCGCGAGGCGCTTGAAGTTGTGGATCGCGTCAATGCCAACGGTGGTCGCATGCACCCACAGATTGCCGCTCGTCCATTTGGGATGATGATTGGCTGGGATGGCTATCACTTTTTCCAAAAGCGACCTACATTCATTGCCCTATCCGAGCAATTCTCCGGCGACGATTTGCGCCGCGAACTTGCTCGACCAGAAATCAAAGCCCGCATCCTGAGCGAGGCTGATGATGCGCCCGATGCAAGCAAGCAATTTGATGGCATCGGCACTTTCATGCAAAATATGCTCGACAAAATGTATGCCATGGGCGATTCGCCCGACTATGAGCCTGGCCCGGCAAAATTAGTGACCAATATGGCGCTTGCTGCGGGTGTTGATGCATTGAGTTTCGCCTATGACTTGTTGAACAAAGATGGTGGCCGCTCATTTTTGATGCTGCCGTTCTTCAATTACGTGGGCGGCACCCAAGATGCCATTTACGAAATGCTCCAGCACCCAGCAACCGTCTCGGGATTGTCCGATGGTGGCGCTCATGTGCGCATGATTTGTGATGCCTCAATCCCCACCTATGTTTTGACCCATTGGACTCGTGACCGCGACCGCGGACCCAAATTGACGATTGAAGAAGCAGTCAAAGTTCAGACTCATGACACCGCAGCCGTTGTTGGTTTCACTGATCGCGGCGTTTTACAAGAGGGCAAGAAAGCCGATATCAACATCATCAATATGGAGACACTGTCTTTGGGATTCCCGCACGCCAAAGATGATCTTCCAGCCGGTGGAAGGCGTTTGCTGCAGACAGCCACCGGTTATGTGGCGACCATTGTCAATGGCGTAGTTACTCGTCGCATGGGTACCGACACGGGTCAGCGTCCTGGACGGTTAGTTCGTTCCTCAGGCTTGTGCAACGAGGGTCCGCAGTAGGGCAACGGAATTTTTCAGGTCCATGGGTCCTTGTGGCAGATCGTCGCAGTGGTACCAGCGGGCTCCTTCAGTGGCCGTCAGCGGAGCATGCATATCAGCGATATACAACCAGCCGATATTCCAATGTCGGTGTGGTTCGCTACCCGCTAGATCAGTGACGTGGACGAATGCTGGACCATTGCCGACAGGGCGCACATCGTATTGAGTGAGGCCTGTCTCTTCTTCAAGTTCACGCAGCCCACCTTGTCGGCTTGTCTCACCAATCTCGATATGTCCACCGGGCGTTGACCATTGCAATGTTTTGTGACGCACCAAAATTGTGTATTGGGCATCTGCTGAAAAAATCCACGTGGTTGCACAAATGTGTCCGACGTTTTTTGTGGCTTGGCCGATCAGTGCCCGTCCGAGTTCGCGGGAAAGATCATTGGGTAGATGAACTGCGGCGACTTCAGTTTCAAGATGTGGCCATATGCCGGGGACATCGGCAGTGGGGTGGGGAAAACCCATAGTGCAGGTTTAGTGACTCTGAATGAAGGCCATGACTTCGGCACGAGATTGGGTATCGGTGCGGTAAATGCCGCGCGCCGCTGTCGTGACGGTTTTGGTGCCAGGTTTACGTACACCGCGCAATGACATGCAGGTGTGCTGGGCTTCCACAACAACAAGAACACCTACGGGATCAAGCATGTTCTGCATCGCGTCGGCAATTTGTGATGTGAGGCGCTCTTGTACTTGAAGGCGGCGTGAGTAACCCTCAACTAACCGTGCGAGTTTTGATAAGCCAGTGAAGCGACCTGTCGTGCCTGGTAGATAAGCGATGTGCGCTGTTCCCGTAAAAGGCAGCATGTGATGTTCACACATTGAGTCAAAGGGGATATCGCGAACGAGAACCATCTCGTCATGTTCAATATCAAATGTCTTAGACAAATGATGATCGGGATCATTGTTGGTTCCCGAGAGGACTTCAGTCCACATGCGTGCGACGCGTGCAGGTGTGTCGAGTAAGCCATCTCGGGAGGGATCCTCACCAATAGCCTCAAGCAATTCGCGGATAGCGCGTTCGGCGCGATCTTGATCGACTTCTGGCGCCATGGGAGTGAACACTTTGTTGTCAAGTTTTTTATCAACGGACATACATGGAACGCTATCGGAGACTTCAGCTACTGAATCCGCGAGAGCGAAATAGCTCAGCAAACAGGGCTTCTTCCCGTGCTCGGGCTTCTTTGATACGCCCGCCGCGTCCAGCCACCATGAGTTGCTTGATAACTCGCGTGGAGTACGCCGACTTACTGGCAATGGTTTTTGCGAGTTCAACTGCGTGGGCTAGAACCTCACCTTGAGGTGCGGTGCGCAAGGCGAGACCAATTTCGACGGCCTCGGGCGCTTCAATCCAGCGTGCGGTGAACAAAATTTCGGCAGCACGTTGCCAACCGATGTGATCGGCGAACAGGATGCTGCTGGCGGCCTCAGGAGGGACACCAAGTTCGCTGAAGGGCACTCGCATGCGCGCAGTCTCATCAATCAAGACGATGTCGCAAAATGGCAGCAACGTCATACCAATACCAACTGCTACTCCGTTGACGGCAGCGATCAAAGGCTTAGAGAATGTTTCAAGTCCATCAAGCAGTACCGTGAACCCACCTGGCTGTGAGGAAGCAGGACCCCCGCTGGCCACAGCAGTTGCCATCTCGGCCATCTCTTTGAGATCTTGCCCCGAGCTGAATGCTCCACCAGCACCCGTGAGTATCGCCACGTGCACGGAATCGTCGGCGTCAATTTCTTGAAGCACAGAAGCTAGGTCTTCGTATTGCGAACGAGTGAAAGCATTTTTGCGTTCAGGTCGGTTGATCGTGATGATCCCGATTCCATCAAGTCTTTCTAAGTCAATGCTCATGGATGTTGACTGCTGACAGAAATAACTTCACCCGTCATGTAACTCGAATAATCGCT
>SYDZ01000119.1 GCA_005801025.1 Actinomycetota bacterium | reverse complement strand
GGGCTGAGCATGGATATCAATGTTCATGTTGATGCATGTATGGGTGGAGTGACCCTCCCCTTCTTGGAACGTCTCGGTCTGCCGATCACACCTTGGGATTTTCGCGTGGATGGCGTGACGAGTATTTCTGTGGATCTTCACAAATACGGTTACACCGCAAAGGGTGCCTCAGTGATTATGCACCGTAGTAAAAAACTCCGCGCGTACCAAACCTTCGTGACTGATAACTGGCTGGGCGGCTTCTACGGATCTTCTGGTGTGCTGGGGACTAAGAGTGGTGGTCCCATGGCTGCTGCTTGGGCAGTGATGAATTATCTCGGCGACGATGGATACTTGCGGCTCACCAAGGCCGCCTATGAAGCTTGCCAACAGTTAGCCGATGCCATCGAACAATTTCCTGAACTGCAATTGCGGGCCCGCCCAGACAGCACGTTGTTGTCTTTCGGGGCACGAGACGCACATGATGAGTCGCGTCCGATGTTTGATGTTTACGCGGTTGCCGATCTTCTCGCACAACGGGGTTGGTATGTCGACAAACAGTCCCCTCCTGCATCTCTGCACTGCACGGTTAATGCCGTTCATGGAGCCGTGATTGAAGAGTTCCTCGTTGACCTGCGTTGGGCAGTTGATGAGGTCGTGAAGAACGAATCACAAGGTGAGCGTGGTTCGTACGGCACGATTGAATAGATCGCCATGTGAGAGTATTTCTAGATGAGTCTTCGTTTTGGAATCTTCATGCCGCCGATGCACAAGACGGGTGTGAACCCGACGTTGGCTCTGCATCGTGATCTACAACTTCTGGAACATCTAGACAAACTGGGTTACCACGAAGCATGGATTGGTGAACACCATTCTGCTGGATCTGAACTCATTGCTTCACCCGAGGTGATGATCGCTGCAGCGGCCGAGCGAACCAAACACATCAAACTTGGTACGGGAGTGAACTCACGTCCCTACCATCACCCGTTCATGCTCGCCGACCGAATCGTGATGCTGGATCATCTCACGCGCGGTCGGATGATGTTTGGCGCAGGTCCCGGACAGTTGACATCGGATGCACAGATGATGGGAATTGATCCGATGACCCAAAGACCCCGCATGGAGCAGTCGCTTGATGTCATGATGCGGCTCTTTCGCGGGGAGACGGTCACAGAAAAAACAGATTGGTTTACCTGCAATGAGGCCGCTCTTCAAGTCAAGCCATATAGCGATTTTGATATTGCGGTTGCGTCATCAATTTCACCTTCTGGTTCAAAATTGGCAGGCAAATACGGTGTCGGTCTGATTTCCATTGCCGCCACTGAACCGGCAGCCTTCCAGATGTTGGATTACAACTTGAAAGTTTGGGAAGAGGAGGCGACCCTCCACGGTCATGTCGTTGATCGTTCGAAAGCTCGTCTCATGGGGCCAATGCATATCGCCGAAACGGTTGAGAAGGCTAAAGATAATTGCCGCTATGGATTGCAATGGGTTTGGGAATACTTGAGTCACATCATTCCTGTGGGTGATCCCAATGGTCCTCCCCCACCGACCGACATTGACGAATTCGTGGATCAAGCCAATGAATCTGGGCGCATGGTGATCGGAACCCCAGAAATGGCGATCGCTCAGATTGAACGACTTCAAGAAAAGACTGGTGGATTTGGTTGTTACCTTTTCCTAGGTGCTGACCTTGCTGATTGGCATCAGACATTACGCAGTTACGAACTATTCGCCGAGCAGGTCATGCCGCACTTCACTGGTCAATTGACTGGACCTCAAGCCAGTTATGACAAAGTGGTGGGTGCTGGAAGTCGTTGGGTTGATGCGACTTTGGGAGCACAGATGACGGCGATAGCCGATTACGAAGCAATGAAGGCGGCGCGTTCCTGATTCGGGTCTGACGGAAATAAGATTGAGTGCACTTCGGTGACCAATCCATATAACTCATTTTGCTCAACTGTTGTCAGAACACTGAGATGGTCAGCCATCAAAACATTCGTTAAATTTTCGGCTGCTGTGAAGTCGTCGTGCAGGTGGTCAACATCTTCATAGGGATTAGTCCAACCGAAACGCTCAGCCATTTCAGACCCATTATTTTTTGGGTTGGCGAGTAACGCTTGAAGAGGCGTGATGCCTTGAGCGATGACGGCCGTGATGTGCACACTGCCGCGAAGTTCGCGCAAAACATGCAGCAATTGATAGCAGTGACCGTGTGGGTCGCTCACCCGAGCCTGACTTTGCCAGCCCGCAAACAAACTTAAGCCCGCTAATTCGGCTCCGTCAACCACTGCAGTCACGAGTTCGATAAGTCGATCAGATCGATCAAATGCGCCCAGTCTTGAGCGTCCCCACTCAGCGCAGGCCAAGGCGTAGCGATCAGCACCCGCGCGAGCTCCTTCCACCGTAATCCCCGCATCCCAAAGAGAGCGCACCAATGTTGGAGCGAAAAAAGCAAAGCCGCTGATCACTACCGAGGCATCAACATCTCCGAGCACGCCACCGCGCCCCACGACATAGTAAGAAAATCCGCCTGGATAGCCCGCTTGTTTCCCGGGAGTCAAGGTGTCGGGATGAAGCATAAAAGCTCCTCCGATGGTACCTACTGACTGGCCTAAGAGTTTGGCGAGTTGTAGGTCTCCGGGTTCACGGTCGAGAGAGTTGGTGATCGCTGGCACATAAACATTCTATGATTTGTGCCTCTCGTGGCGCTCAGACGAACTAAGGTCGGATTGTCGTTAACCCCGACCGGAAGAGTTGCAGTGCAGCCAGCACCGTAACGCCGAAGGAGCAACCTCCCCGGAATCTCTCAGGCTCACGGACCGGACGGGTGAGACAACGCTGGAAAGTAGATCTGTTTTTTGGATCTCACCGACGGGGAAAGGTTGATGTCGTGAGGACATCAATTGAAGCTCTCAGGTCTGCCCTTGGCAGAGAGACAGCGGGGGAAGCACAGGAAATTCGTTATCTGGAGGCTTCTATGACCCGTTATTCCCTTGATGATTTGTTTGAACGTGATGCGTTTACGCGTCGCCATATTGGCACCTTAGTGCCCGATGATTTGGCCGAGATGTTGTCCACGATTGGTGTTTCTTCGCTGAGCGAATTGATCGACAAAACCGTGCCTGAAACGATTCGCTTACGGGGCGACTTGAACCTCCCCGAACCGATGGCGGAGCATGATGTGACCAGCGAACTGAGGCGCATCGCAAATCTCAATCGACCCCGGCGGAGCATGATTGGTATGGGCTATACAGGCACCATCACTCCCCCAGTCATTCGGCGTAACGTTCTTGAAAATCCAGCGTGGTACACCTCGTACACTCCGTATCAGCCCGAAATAAGTCAGGGTCGCTTGGAATCATTGTTGAATTTCCAAACGATGGTCAGTGACCTCACTGGTTTGCCGATCGCTAATGCCTCGTTATTGGATGAGGCGACCGCCGCCGCTGAAGCAATGACAATGGCGCGTCGTGTCAGCAAGGTTGCCAGCAACAAGTTTTTTGCGCACCGTGATACACACCCACAAACTTTGGCGGTGATGGCCACTCGGGCCGAACCTTTGGGCATCGAGTTGAT
>SYDZ01000118.1 GCA_005801025.1 Actinomycetota bacterium | reverse complement strand
TGCTGCTATTGGATGCCGACTTGGCTGATATGTTGCCGAACGAGGTAGTGGGTACTCGCCGGGGTGCGCTGGATAATTGGCGCCAGGATTAAATAATGGGAAGACGTTATTAGCAGTGGCCTGTTCAATCCATAACGATTCAAGTTCGCGCACTCGTTCGGGATATTGAGCGGAAAGATCTGTTGATTCCGAGAAATCGTTCGTGAGATCAAAGAGTTGCCAGACATCAGTTTCATACGAATGACTTCCGGTGATGTGCACACGCTCATTAAATAATGGCGATACGAAGTTGCTGGTGGCTTTCCAGCCTTCGTGATAGATCGAGCGGGATCCGTGCATTTCAAAATATTGAGTGGAGCGATGTTCGCTTTGAGCGCCATCAATGAAGGTTGCGCTGATGTCCACACCGTCAACGCGCTGTTGAGTGATGCCGTCAACAATTGTTGGCATAGAAATTCCAGCGGCCCCTAAGAGCGTTGGCGCAAGATCCACGGCATGGGTGAACTGATTGCGGACTGAACCACTGTCAGTAATTTTTTTTGGCCAACGTACGATGAGAGGAGCGCGCACGCCACCTAACCACGAATAACGCTTCCACAAATGAAATGGGCTGTTGCCGGCCCACGCCCATCCCCACGGGTAATGGTTGGTGTGGTTTGGCCCACCAATTTCGTCGATCTGTTCAAGGGCTTCTTCGACGGTGGCATGATCTCCCAACCAGGATGCAGCCTCGTTGAGAGTTCCGATTGTTCCGCCCTCACTACTGGCACCATTGTCTGACATCAAAGTGACGATGGTGTTTCCGTCGAGGCCTTGCTCGCTGAGAAAGGAAAAAAGACGACCGATTTGTGCATCGGTGTGTGTGACGAAGCCGGCGTACACCTCCATATATCGAGCAAACAACTTGCGCTCATCAGCTGACAGCGTGGACCATTGCGGAATCCACGATGGTTGCGGCGTGAGTTTGGTGTCAGGAGGGATGATGCCAAGTTCTAGTTGGCGCTCAAAAGTTTTTTGTTGAAGCACTTCCCATCCTGCATCAAACTTTCCGGCATACGGTTCACACCATTCACGCGCCACATGGTGCGGTGCGTGAGCAGCCCCAGTTGCAAACCACAAAAAGAAAGGCTTGTCGCCGGCCGCTTGTTGTTGATCTCGGATCATGTTGATTGCTTGGTCAGCGAGATCTTCGGTGAGATGGTACGAGCCACCTTGTGAAGTATTTTTTGGGGGAATGATCGGCGTGTTGTCGCGCACTAACTCAGGTGACCAATGGTTGGTTTCGGCCCCTAAGAATCCGTAGTAACGCTCAAAACCGAGACCCAGTGGCCAGCGATCAAAGGGTCCCGCCGATGAATATTCGGCTTGCGGTGTGAGATGCCATTTGCCCACGGCCATCGTGTTGTACCCGTTATCGCGCAAGATACGTGGCAAGGCGATTGCTGACTTCGGTAAGCGACCCGAATAGCCAGGAAGAGCAAATGGGGTTTCTTGAGTGGCCCCAATACCCACAGCATGGTGATTTCGACCAGTGAACAATGCGGCACGGGTGGATGAACAGATTGATGTCACATGAAAGCGGTTAAAGCGCACACCTCGTTGCGCCAAAGCGTCAATATTTGGCGTGTCAATCAACGAGCCGTAACAGCCCAACTGTCCAAAACCGATGTCATCCAGCAAAATAGTCACCATATTCGGAGCCCCGACGATGGGTTTTGGATATGGAACTGGCTGCGCTTCAATTTTCGGCACTGGGGGCATTTCTCGAGCGTAATCGTTTGATCCACCTAGGGGCGAAAGTAACTAAGTGGTATAGCGTTTACTCTGTTATGCCAAGTGAGTCCGCCCCTCGAATTGCTCTTGCCCCCGACACTGCTCCGAGTTGGATGGTGGATGCGGTGATTGCTGGCGGTGGGGAAGTTGTGCCACCTGCGCACGCCGAGGGATTGATCTGGGCGGCACCACGAAAGCCAGAGGCGCTCAAAGAAGTTCTGCACAATGCGAGTCAGATCAAATGGGTGCAGTTGCCATTCGCTGGTATTGAAAACTTTATGCATTTGATTGATGAGGAGCGCTTGTGGACATGCGCCAAAGGCGTGTACGCCGAGCCCGTTGCTGAAATGGCGCTGTCACTGATGTTGGCCGGTATGCGCGGTTTGAATTCATACGCTCGTCGTGTCTCATGGTCGGGTCCGATCGGCAAGAACTTACATAATGCCAACGTGACGATTTTTGGTGGTGGCGGGATTGCGGAGTCTCTCGTGAGAATGTTGACTCCATTTGATTGCCGCATCACCGTTGTGCGAAATCGGGTCATGGACATGATTGGGGTTGACGAGGTTCTGAGTAGCGAACACAGTACAGATGCGCTGGCGGGGGCCGATGTGGTGGTGCTGGCTCTGGCGCTGACCCCCGAGACAGAGGGAATGATTGGTCGCAATGAACTGCAATCCATGAAACGCGATGCGTGGTTAATCAATGTTGGGCGTGGCAAGCACATCGTCACTGATGACTTGGTGTGGGCCTTAGAGAACAGGATCATCGGTGGCGCAGGTCTAGATGTCACTGACCCTGAGCCATTGAGCGATGGTCACCCTTTATGGGCAATGGAAAATTGCATCATCTCTCCGCATGTTGGTAATACGCCCGCAATGGCAGTTCCTCTTTTGGGTGAGCGCATCACGACCAATGTTCGTCATTGGGTGCAAGGGCTTGACCTACTTGGGCCGGTCTACATCGATCTCGGTTACTAGTAAAGAAAGCGTTAGTTGATTCCACGATGTCAAATAATCATTATCAATCTTTAGGCGTGACCCTGACTTCGTCGCCGGAAGAAATTCGCTTTGCATATCGCAACCTGGCACGAATTCATCATCCCGATAAGCATCAGGGCCGGACTTCGCCACAGATGCTGGCAATCAATGAAGCATGGCGGGTGCTGTCGGATCCTGTCTTGCGTTATCAATACGATGCGAGTTTGCGACTTCGTTTGGATGATGAGCGAGATGCTGCCACTGCACAAACTCAGGAACGTCTTCGTTCAATCGTTGATGATGTCCGAGGTCAGAGGTACACCCCTGCCAAGTTTCCATGGCGCTTCGTTCTTGGCATCGTCGTGACCGGATCGATAGCGATTTTGGTGTTTGGCGCCTTTAGTAATCCCGGCGAGGGTACGCCGATTGACAATGTCATCAGGGTTGGTTCGTGTGTGAATATTGATGATGCGCGGCTAGAAGCATGGGAGGTTGAGTGTGCTAGCGAGCACGACGGTGTGGTTGAGCAGATGGTGCCTTTTGATAGTGATTGCCCCTACGGGAGCGTGGCCTATCGTGACCGTCAGGGGATGGGAGTCGCCTGCGTTGCTCTGTCGTGAGGGTGGTGGGTCGAAGGTCGAGTGGTAGCGTAAACCTCCGCTGGGGCGATTAGCTCAGTCGGCTAGAGCGCCACGTTCACACCGTGGAGGTCGTGGGTTCAAGCCCCGCATCGCCCACCCAGTAAGACCCGATCGCCGAGTGCGGTCGGGTCTTTTGGATTACCACTGTTCGGGCGCGGCGCAGAGTACTTTGTTGGGGTGCGGCGTTTATGCGAGAAGCCTGGTTGTGGTCAACCCGTGGCTGTTATCTACGGTCTTGCCCCAAGTGGGACCGAAGCGATGATGTGGATTGATTCATGGTCGCCAGAGCGCATTCGTGATGTGACGCCCGCGGGAGCACGCGGCGTGCTGTGTGTTCGACACGGCGAAATGGTGTCGGCGCCGCGGGGGTGGGTTCTTGAAGACCGACGTGAGGCAATCCCAAGATTGTTTAAGCCGAGACAACGGGGCAATTTAGTTGCCGTGCCCGACTCCACTGCCGACAATGTGGTGCGACCCAAGCGTGACAACACGGGTGCACTCAAAAGATCTCGTACACGCGAGATTCCTCGCCCACAGTTGTTCGTTGATCTAATAGGAAAAGACGAACCTGTCGCTGTTAAAAAAACTCCCGTCGTCCCCGTCGTGGAGCCGAGTCCCGTTGTCGTTGAACAGCCAACTGCTGTCGAGCTAGATGACTCCACAGAAATTTTGATACGTCAAGACGATTCGCATCGTGGCACATCAACATTTGATCCCGATGAAGATTTTGCTGAGGTCCGCGAACCCACGGGCTCAATGTTGCGCGATGCCTTTCGACCGCGTTATGACGACCGACGTGATCCCACAAGCGAGTTATTTCGTTCAACGCAATCATCAGAAGAATAGAAGTTTGTCATCATGGATGTTCGCGTTGATATTGACATTCCTTGTGAGCCGTCAGCGATCTATCCATTTGTCTGTGATTTAGTGCAGTATCCGCAATGGATGGGCTTGGTGCATTCTGCGGTGCTAGAGCAAACGACAACGGGACAAAAGGCATGGATTGTTGAACTTCGCGGCAAGATTGGGCCCTTTGCCCGCTCAAAAAGGTTGCGGATGCAGCAGGTTGTCACTGACGCACCACATCATGTGCGCTTTGAGCGCAACGAGGATGATGGACAGCAGCATGGGCAGTGGGAGCTTGAGGTCAAGATCGCCGATCTCGGCATTGAGTTACTTCCAAAGTCGTCGCTCAAGATGACCTTGCACTATGGCGGAAGATTGTTCAGTAGCGTCGTTGAAAGAGCGCTTCAGGATGAGATTGAGATGAGTAAAAAGCGATTACTAAATCTCGTTATGCCCACGTAGCCCACGCAGAAAATCGCTGATCGGCACGGCGCACGAGTTCAAGTTTCATCTCAAAACATTCCGAGAGATTTGTAGCGGTGAAACTTTCTTCCATTGAGCCTGCTGTCATCACGGATCCATTTTTGAGAAAGAGAACATGGGTCATGCCACGCGGTATTTCATCAACGTGATGAGTCACTAACACAAGCGGTGGGGATGACGCATCACAGGCGAGATTCTGTAAGACCATCACAAGTTGCTCGCGCCCTGCGAGATCAAGGCGCGCACTTGGCTCATCTAACAGCACGATGCCTGGTTCGTTCATCAGCGAACGTGCCAAGAGAACTCGCTGTTGTTCGCCCGATGACAGGGTCCCAAAATGGCGATCCCATAACTCGCCAACATTCATTTGGTCCAAGCATTTCTGAGCCTGCTCACGATCGCTCTCGTCATAGTCATGCCACCAAGTTTCAAGGGCGGCGTGTTTGGCCGTCATCACTGCATCTCGAGCACTGAGGGCAGGACGTAATTCGCTGGCAAATGAGGCTGAGACATACCCGATATGTTGACGCAGGGTACGCACATCTGTCGTGCCCAGGGTTTCGCCGAGAACCGAGACAACTCCGAGTGTCGGGTGTTCGTACAGAGCAGCGATCCGCATTAAGGAAGTTTTGCCACTTCCGTTGGCCCCGACTATCAGCCAGCGTTGATCCGACTCAACGTGCAGGTTGACCTGCTCCAAGATGTTTCGCCCATCGCGGTGAAAAGTGATGTTGTCGAGGGCGAGAGCACAGACCATGGCTCTTCAGACTAGAACAAACACGGCAAAAAAGGCCCAAGATCGGCTTCTGCTTTGCGTCAAGGGTCGTGCCAGGCGCGAGAGTAGAGGGGTGACTTCGCCACAAGAGATCAGCGCAGATTTGTCTGCTGCTTTAGCCACCGAACTTGGGGTCGCCAGTGTGACGGATCTAGCGCGTCTGAGCGGTGGCGCCTCGCGTGAAACTTGGGGCTTTGTCGCTGATGGAAGGCGTCTCATCCTGCAGCGCCAAAGGTTCGGAGATATCCGCGATATGGGTGTTGAGGCACGAGTTGTGCAGGCGGCCTTTGATGCAGGCGTGCCGGTACCGGAACTGATTGCTCACGGTTCGGGTGATATTGGTTCTGGCTTTATGATTTTGTCGCATCTTGACGGTGAAACAATCGCCCGCAAGATTTTGCGCGATGAGCAATTCAGTCAAGCGCGTCAATCGTTAGTCGCTCAATCAGCGGCGGCACTCGCTTCACTGCACTCGATTGATGGCACGAAGATTGACGGCTTGCCAAGTTTGGATCAAGTTCAGCAGTACCGCGAAACATTAGACAATCTGAATGTCCAACTTGGCCAATCGCATCCAACATTTGAGTTGGTCTTTAGGTGGCTTGAGCGCAATCGTCCAACGTCTATACGAACAGCTTTGGTTCACGGAGATTTTCGTCTCGGCAACTTGATGATTGACGCCAACGGTCTCTGCGGAGTTCTTGACTGGGAACTGGCACATATTGGTGACCCGATGGAAGATCTTGGTTGGCTATGTGTGCGCGCTTGGCGTTTTGGCTCGCGCCTTCCTGTTGCTGGAGTCGGTGATTACGAGACATTGATCCACGCCTATCAAGAGGCCAGTGGGGTCAGTGTGGATCGTGAGGTCGTGCGCTGGTGGGAAGTCCTCGGAACATTGAAGTGGGGGATTATGTGCATGGTTCAAACCAGTTCACATCTTTTGGGGATGACGCGAAGTCACGAGTTGGCTGCGATTGGCCGGCGCGTTTGTGAAAATGAGTATGACCTATTCTTGGCTCTTGAGGAAAAGTGGTGACTGCAGATGACCAACGAGATAAATATGCCTCATGATCTTCCCTCAGCAGCCCAACTCGTTGAATCAGTTCGCGAGTGGTTGGAAAAAGATGTCCTGACATCGACGACTGGTCGGGTGCAGTTTCACTCGCGAGTGGCAATCAATGTGTTGGCGATGGTGGAACGTGAACTGAGCCTTGGAGGACAGCAGGCTGTAGATCACCGTGCACGCCTGGCATTGTTAGGTTTCACAAATGATGCTGAATTGGCATC
>SYDZ01000117.1 GCA_005801025.1 Actinomycetota bacterium | reverse complement strand
GTTTAGAGGTTCTGCGAATCATCAACGAGACCACCGCGGCTGCTCTTGCTTATGGTCTCGATAAGGGTGACGGAGACGAAACAATTTTGGTTTTTGACCTTGGGGGCGGACCCTTTGACGTTTCAGTTCTTGAAATCGGCGATGGTGTTTTCGAAGTGAAGAGTACGCACGGTGACACCATCCTTGGTGGAGATGACTGGGATCAACGAATCATTGACTGGCTTGTCAATCAATTCAAGTCAGCACATGGTGTCGATTTGGCGAACGATCGTATGGCCACACAGCGTCTCAAAGAAGCTGCTGAAAAAGCAAAGATTGAACTCAGCCAAGTTCAGCAGACGCAGATCAACTTGCCGTTCATCACTGCGACGCCGGAAGGTCCATTGCACTTGGACGAATCTTTGACTCGGGCAAGATTCCAAGAAATGACAGCAGATCTCATTGAGCGTTGTCGCGTTCCTTTTGAGCAAGCCATTAAAGATGCGGGCCTGACCAAGGGTCAGATTCAGCACGTGATTATGGTCGGTGGTTCAACCCGTATGCCCGCTGTGCAAGAACTCGTGATGTCCTTGACGGGTAAAGAGCCCAACAAGACTGTGAACCCAGACGAAGTTGTCGCCATTGGTGCGGCTGTTCAGGCGGGAGTTCTGAAGGGTGACGTGAAGGATGTTTTGCTTCTTGACGTCACACCCCTGTCACTTGGTATTGAAACCAAAGGTGGCGTGATGACCAGACTCATTGAACGCAATACAACGATTCCTACCAAGCGCACTGAAGTATTCACGACTGCCGAAGATATGCAGCCTTCAGTGGAGATTCATGTGATTCAGGGTGAGCGTGAGATGGCTTCATTCAATAAGACTCTCGGAAAATTCCAGTTGGTAGATCTTCCACCAGCACCGCGAGGTGTTCCACAAATTGAGGTCACTTTTGATATTGATGCCAATGGCATCGTGCATGTCAGTGCCAAAGATCGTGCGACGAATAAGGAACAGTCAATGATGATCAGTGGTCAGTCGACGCTGTCAAAAGATGACATCAATCAGATGGTCAAAGATGCGGAGGCTCATGCCGAAGAAGACCGTCAGCGACGTGAAGAAGTCGAAGTTCGTAACAATGCCGACTCGTTGGTGTACCAGACCGAAAAAGTTCTGCGCGAACAAGGCGAAAAAGTTACCGCCGAAGAGAAGGCTGCTGTTGAAGAACCTTTAGCAGCTTTGAAGGTTGCACTTGAAGGTAATGACTTTGCTGTCACCAAAGCGGCTACTGATGCATTGATGGCAGCCAGCCAAGCATTCAGTCAGAAATTGTACGAAGCAGCGGCCCGCGACTCAGAGGCCACCGGAACCTCTGCATCTGGACAGTCGTCGGGTGCAGATAATGATGATGAAATCGTTGATGCTGAAATCATCGATGGCGATAGGTGAGCCATTGATTATGGATGCTGATTACAGCGACAACAATGAGGTTACCGAGGCAGAAGTTGTTGAACCAATTGAGGCTTCTGAGGCCGAACCAACAGTTGAACAACTTCTTGATGCGTTGATGGCTGAAAGGGATTCTTTTCGTGACATGGCGCAAAGGATCCAGGCTGATTTCGAGAACTATCGCAAGCGTGTTGCTTCACAAACTGCCGACGACATTGAACGTGCGACCGGACGCATAGCTGAATCCTTGCTCAGTGTTCTTGACGCCTGTGAGGCTGCTTTCATTTCTCATCCAGCAGAGATTGAACCCTTGTTTAATTTGTTGCTCGGTGAATTGAAAAAGCAGGGTCTTGAAGCCTTAGACCTTGACGGTCAGATTTTTGATCCGATGAAGGCCGATGCGGTGATGCATGAAGAGGGTGAAGGCGACGCTGACGGCAACAGCGTGGTGGTTGATGTGATGCGAACGGGCTACACCTGGAAAGGGCGCGTGTTGCGCCCTGCGATGGTCAAAGTTCGCGGTTAAGCCCGTACTAGGGGAGGTGAGTGATGACAGCACAGCGTGAGTGGTACGAAAAGGATTACTACGCCGTGCTCGGTGTTGCTCAAGATGCCGAACCTAAGGAAATCACAAAGGTCTATCGCAAGTTGGCGCGTCAGAGTCACCCCGATGCGCGTCCTGGTGATGCCGCTGCCGAAGAGCGGTTCAAAGAAATTTCGACTGCCTACGATGTCTTATCGGATGAAAAAAAGCGCCGTGAATATGATGAGGTGCGACGGCTGGGCCCCATGGGCGGCGGGCTGGGTGGGAATAATTTTTCTGCTGGCGGTGATTCAAGTTCGTTTAACGACCTATTCCAGATGTTTTCTGGCGGACGTGCGCGCGGCGGAGCGGGGGTTGGTCCCCGGCGTGGATCTGATCTTGAAACTTCGCTCACGTTGGAATTCAATGACGCCATTGTTGGTGTGACAACGAGCGTGTATCTCACCAGCGATGCGCGATGTGAAACGTGTAGCGGTTCGGGGGCGCGCCCTGGCACCACGGCAAAGACATGTGGACAATGTGGTGGGCGAGGTCAAGTTGACGACAACCAAGGAGTCTTCTCCTTCGCTTCTCCATGTCCTCGTTGTGGTGGAAGAGGCAACATTGTTGAAACGCCTTGTAGTACTTGTCGGGGTACAGGTATTGAAAAACGCAATCGCGAAGTCAAGGTCCGTGTTCCAGCAGGAATCGCCGACGGTCAACGTATTCGCCTCCTTGGTAAGGGCACACCTGGTCGCAATGGAGGTCCGAGTGGGGATCTGTTTGTTATTTGTCATGTCGGTACGAGTTCACTCTTCGGTCGTGACGGTGACAACTTGACGGTGCGTGTTCCGATCACCTACCCCGAGGCAGTTCTGGGTGCCGATATTGATGTACCAACTTTGTTGGGTGAAAAAGTTACTCTCCGGATTAAGGCGGGTACTCAAAGTGGATCTCGTCATCGTGTCAAAGGACGAGGCATCAAGACGGCTAAGCGTCAGGGTGACATGATTGTCACTGTTGAAGTTGTCGTACCGACTTCACCCTCAGATGATGAACGCTCCGCCATTGAAGCGCTCGCAGTCATCGCTGCTTCACAACCGAGAGAAAATCCCCACAACAGTCAGGGAGGTATTCATGAGTCAGCAAAACAATGATCACTCCATTTACGTGATTTCCATGGCCGCTCAACTAGCGGGTATGCATCCGCAGACTCTGCGTATCTATGAACGCCGTGGTCTGCTTCACCCGGCACGCACCCAAGGCGGTAATCGTCGGTACAGCGAAGTAGATATTGCTCGCCTGCGGCGCATCGCTGAACTTACTGCCGAAGGAATGAACGTTGAAGGAATTCGTCGAGTGATGTTCCTAGAGTCTGAAGTTGTGCGCTTGCGCAATGAGGTTGATCAATTGCGACTCCTCGCTACTCAGGCCATTAATGCTGTGGAACAAGGGTCATCTCATGCGCCCTCGCAAGCCAACATCGTGCCCTTACATCAGGCCGTCACGGTTTATGGACGGATAGCACCAGTTTTGCGGCGTGACTAAAAAGTATCGTTGATGATGACTGATCAACCTGATTATCAGCCTTACCTCGCGGGAGCCTTCCGTTGGCGCTTGGCCTTGCGTCCACTTGATCTTCAACATTGGATTGAGTTTGGTGATGATTACGACAATGAAATGGATGCCAAGAAATTACTTTTCGCACAGTATCCCGCAACCGTCAATGCGAAC
>SYDZ01000116.1 GCA_005801025.1 Actinomycetota bacterium | reverse complement strand
CTCTTCCGTTTTCAAGGAGCCTAAACTCGGGGCACGCACATCGGAGCAGGGACAAACCTTTTTCCAGCATGTTGGTGCCGACGCCCCAACCAGTCAAGACTGGAAGATAGGGGCGACTGTCAAATCTAGCGAACCACAATGGTCTCGGCAACCCGTTCAGCAGATTAATTTTCATTTAATGTGCGGGTCACGCAGGGCTTTCACCCGGTGACACGTACAAGATGGAAATTTGTCTTGCCCTTGCGCAAAAGGATATAGCCTCCAGGCAATAAATCCACATCTAGCAGGGATTTTGCCTCATGTAAGACCTGACCGTTGGCCTTGTACCCATTTTGCGCCAAAGTGCGCCGAGCCTCACTGTTGGAGGCGGCTAAACCACTGGCGACCAAAACCCCGACGAGATCTCCCAGAGCGCTTTGACGAACGTCGGTTGAGGGGACTTCGCGGGCCACGACCTGAAGGGCTTGCATAGAAGCGGTGTTCGGGTCTCCCCCAAACAAAATCTCTGCCGCCTCTTCGGCTGCTTTCTCCGCTGGCGCACCGTGAACCAAACAGGTCACATCATGCGCAAGAACTTTTTGTGCCACGCGTTTTTCCGGAGCCTGAAGATGATCAAGCATCACCGAGTGAATGTCTTCAACAGATCGCAGCGTGAGTTGCAACAAAAAACGTTCAACATCTTCATCAGGTGACTGCATCCAATATTGACGGAATTCATACGGACTAGTTTTCTCGGCGTCCAACCACAACGCTCCGTGCACTGACTTACCCATTTTCGCGCCATCACTACGCGTGAGCAAAGGCCATGTCAACCCAAAACCAGATCGACTCAAGCGGCGGCGAATGAGATCAGTACCAGCCGTGATATTTCCCCATTGATCAGAACCACCCATTTGCATTTCCACATTCTGATGTTCGCATAAATGCCTGAAATCATTGGCTTGTAGCAACATGTAACTGAACTCGGTATAAGAAATTCCATGTTCACTTTCCATACGCACACGCACGGTTTCTTTAGCAACCATTTGATTGACCGTGAAATATTTTCCAACATCGCGAAGAAATTCAAGTGTCCCCATGGGAGCAGTCCACTCGGCGTTATCAACAAGACGCGCAGCATTTGCTGACGCAGTATCAAAATCAAGAATCTTTTCCAACTGTTTTTTGACACACGCAACATTGTGATTCAATGTTTCGCGATCAAGAAGATGACGTTCTTCACTTCGTCCACTTGGATCGCCGACCATCCCCGTTGCACCACCGGCAAGAACGACTGGTCGATGCCCCGCCAATTGAAAGCGACGCAGCATGACTTGTCCTAATAAGTTGCCGGAATGTAGCGAATCAGCCGTCGGGTCAAACCCCACATAGACCCCGATTGGGCCCTCACTTAGGCGCGCCGCTAGCGCAGATCGGTCAGTGGAATCGTGGATTAAGCCACGTGCATCAAGATCGGCGAGGAACTGCTCGCCCGAGGTTGGAGAAGACATACCTAGGCATTATCTCAGTTCTATACCCTAAAAGGACTGATCAATTATGGTGATATTTATGCATCAACTCGCCGAGACCTTCCGTCGGTTTGCGGTAGCACACCAGCGCAATGCCCCGCTCTACAGCAAGATTGCCGATCGGGTCGCTGATGAAACAACGGTCTTGGACCTGATGTCTGCTGCTCCTGTCATGCAACGTAAACCCGTGCTCTTATTTGCCTGCGCGCATCACCTGTTGTTACTCAATCCAACGGGCGAACTGGCGGCGCATTACCCGAATATCTCCACACCGGAGCCCGACGGTGACGCCGGTGATCTCTTCGTGCGGTTCGTGCTCGACCATAGCGACGAGATGTCTACGTTGCTTGCTACTCGATCAACGCAAACCAACGAGATCAGACGAAGCAACTGGTTCCTTTTTCCGTTCGCAATGCTTGAGCGTGAACTCGGACCGCTGGCACACATTGATGTCGGTACGAGCGCTGGATTACATCTACTTTTTCCGAAACTCGCCTTTGACATTCACTGCGGCCGAAGGATCGGCGATAGATCCGCTCTCACGATTCAGTGCGATGTGCGCGGGCAACCTCCAGTCATTGATCACGTTCCTGCAGTAAATTGGTCAGTCGGGATCGACACCCAACCAATTGATGTGCACGACGAAGTCGCGGTGCGCTGGTTACAAGCGTGTATTTGGCCCGACCAATTTGACAGGTTCACACGACTCCACAGCGCAATCGATCTCGCGCGTCACAGCAATTTACGAATTGACACTGGTGATGCTGTTGAGAACGTGGCGCGTCTTGTCGCTGAGGCATCGACTCACGGTCATCCAACGGTGACAACAAGTTGGGTGATGAATTACCTCTCCCCCACGCAACGCAACAGTTTCGTCAATGAACTCGCTCGTATCGGCACAAGCACAGATCTCAGTTGGGTCATCGCGGAAAGCCCACTCGAGACTCCTGAACTTCCTGTCACCAGCAGTGATGGCGAAGATATCACTGTCATTTCGCTCGTCACATGGCGCAACGGTCAACAGGTCAGTACGCGCCTGGCACGAACTCATCCACACGTAAACTGGATTCATTGGGAATTGTGATTTATACGCCCACGACGCAAATTATTTGCGACTGCTAACACTCCAAGGATAAAAACCACTCCTCCCACCGCGCGGACTCCAATCCCAATGTCAGGCAGAGCCAAAGATGCACCGGCCACGGCTGCCAAAAGACCGATCACTATGCCAATCAAACGTCGCAGAAATGAACCTGATGAAGCGCGCAATGCCAATATCGCCAGAAGGCCAAGCACGATGACCGAGCAAATAATGACCGTGGTTAAAAGCACTAAGTCTTCCATGTGCCTAGTTAAGCACGATTCAAATCGCTACGAAAGAGATTTTTTGACAATGTCTGGAATCGGTGCGGGCCGTTGCGTCACGGGGTTGACACTGACGTAGGTAATCACTGCGTCAAATCGTGAATCACCATCAACTTCTCCATTGATTACGACATCAAAGCTGCTGTTGCCCCATCGAGAGACTTCACACTTCATATCCAGTGTGTCCCCAAACTTTACTGGTGAATGCCATGTGAGTTGCGTGGTCTTGAGCATGAAATCAAATCCGACAGCATGCAGATCAAATGTCGTTCCGGCCTTCTTTAACTCATCAGCCAAAGCCAATCGAGTCCATGCATCAACTGCATCATCGCAGTAGGCAAAATAATTTGCATTGAAGACGACACGTTGCATATCGCACTCGCCATACCGTACTTTGAGTGTGTGAATATACGGCACGGCGTTACATCCTTTGGGAGCCGACACGCCCGAATTCCCTGACGGCATCAGCAATCATCTGTACAGCTACCCATGCCAAGCGCATTTCGGCGACTCGAGCAAGCAAGAACACGCCTGTCGGACGGAGGAGTCTCAACATCATGCGTTTTTCCAACTTGCAAGTGCAGCGGAAAACTTCTTGAGTTGTTCAGCGACTGGCTGAGGGCCCGCACCGCCTGGAGTTGTGCGCATCGTGGCACCAACACCGGGCGCAATTAATGCGGCTGCATCAGCGCCCAATGTCGGTTCTGCAGTGACTAACTCGACCAATAAACCTTCTCCAGCGAGCGAACGGCGTACTAGCGCCCCAACGATGGCATGGGCGTCACGAAATGGCATACCAGCGCGCACCAAGAACTCGGCTAGGTCGGTGGCTGCCATTGTCGGAGCATCGGCCGCTGACTTCATTCGTTCAGGAACGAAACGCGCCGTAGCAATCATTCCGTTCAACGCAGATAAAGCCAGAGACACTTGATCCAGAGCATCAAACAGCGGCTCTTTATCCTCCTGCAAATCGCGATTGTAGGCCAGTGGAAGACCCTTCAGCGTTGTCAATAAGCCGACGAGATCACCGATCACTCGACCTGCTTTACCACGTGCCAATTCGGCGATGTCAGCGTTCTTCTTTTGCGGAAGCATTGACGAACCTGTCGCGTATCCATCATCAAGTACTGCGAATCCAAATTCATCGCTGGTCCACAGAACCCACTCTTCACCAATCCGCGACAAATGAATTGCGATCATTGACAGCCCAAATAAAATCTCGGCTACAAAATCACGATCACTGACTGCGTCAAGTGAGTTTTCAAATGGTCGCGAAAAACCAAGTTCCTGAGCTGTGAATGATGGATCTAAAGGCAGTGACGAACCAGCCAAGGCACCAGCACCGAGCGGCGATACATCGGCACGCCTCAGGGCATCTCGCAAACGATCAATATCACGACCTAAGGCCCAACCATGAGCGAGAAGGTGATGGGCCAAGAGAACTGGCTGAGCGCGTTGTACATGGGTGTAACCCGGTAGATACACAGCGTCAACACCTGTCCCCGCTTCACGGGCGCGAGTCAACAAGGTTTCTTGTAGTGCAACGACACGTTGAACCACGAGCGGAATCTCGCGCTTGCACCACAGCCGAAGTCCAGTCACAGACTGATCGTTGCGACTTCGACCCGTATGTAATTTGGCACCTGTCGCTCCACAAATTTCTGTGACTCGCCGTTCCACCGCAGTGTGAATATCTTCGTCACTGGGTGCAAAAACAAAAGTCCCTGATGTCATCTCATTTTTGACTGTGTCAAGAGCTTGCAGAATGGAATCTCGTTCGCTGACTGTCAAGATTGCTACATGAGCCAAACCTTTGACATGAGCGCGCGAGCAATTAATGTCATCGAGCCACAAACGTTGATCAAAAGGCAGGCTCGCGGTGTAGGCCATCAACTCATCTGCAGGCTGAACGGAAAATCTTCCATGCCACAATGTCTGAGAGTTCTCTTGCGTGCTCACGAAACTTTTCTCGCTTTCGTATCCATAGTGATTCCTGCTAACTCGCGCAGTCGGTTCGCCATATCAGCACCGCCCACCTCTTCTGAAGCGATACAAAAAATCGTGTCATCGCCTGCAACAGTCCCGATCAGCCCCCACATTCCACTGCGATCAAGGGCCGAGGCGACAACGTGCGCGCACCCTGGTGGTGTGCGCACGACAACCATCGGACCGCTGTGTTGAACATCAGCCACCCACTCGCCCATCACTCTGCGCAACTGTTCCTGGGGCGCTAGTCGCGCAGGAGCGAACTCGGGAATCGCATATACCGTGTCACCACCTGGAACACGGACCTTGACTGCCCCTAAGTCCTCAAGGTCGCGCGAGACCGTGGCCTGTGTTGCACTGATTCCACTACCCAACAAAAGTTCCACAAGTTGTGGTTGATTGGTGACCACCTGCTGCGAGATCAGCGTGGCGATTAATTGCTGACGTTGTGCCTTGGTACTCATTGCGAAACTCCCAACATAAATGCGAGCACACCTCGTGAAGCGTGCAGACGGTTGTGACCTTGCTGAATCACTCTGCTCGCTGAACTATCAATGACATCAGCGGAGACTTCGTAACCCCGATAAGCCGGAAGGCAGTGCATGAAGATGCCCTGCGAATCGGCCCTAGACATCAAATCTGTCGTGACCGCGTATGAGCCGAAGATCTGCAGGCGTTCGGCCTTTTCTGCTTCTTGACCCATCGACACCCACGTGTCGGTGTGCACCGCGTGTGCCCCAGCGACAATTTCTTGTGGTCGAGAAGATTGCTCGATGGAACCTGATCCCAAAGTGGAGATGCGTTGCAACTCGTCGCCTGAAGCGTCATATCCCTCAGGACAAGCGAGTCGATAATGAGCGCCAAGGATCACGCAAATTTCTCCTAGTGAACGCGCCACATTGTTGTAATCGCCAACATAAGCCACAGTTTTTCCACTCAGGCTTCCGAACTCTTGCACCATTGTTAAAGCATCGGCGAGACCCTGTAAGGGATGAGAAAAATCGCTCAACATATTGATAACGGGCACGGAACTTGCACGCGCAAGGCGCTCGACAATTCCATGTTTGAAAACTCTGGCTGCGATCAGGCCGTGATAGCCAGACATAATTCGCGCCACATCTTCAACTGGCTCACGAGTATCGAGGCCAACCTCTTCGCCACGGGTATAGATCGGATGTCCACCGAGTTCCACGACGGCGATCTCCATGCTGTGACGCGTTCGATTGGATGGCTTTTCAAAAATGAGAGCGGCGCCGATAGGCGTACCCTCGCTGGAACGCAGTGGACAACCAAGACTTGAGGGCTGACGTTGTGAGAGTTCAAACACGAGTTTGATCTCATCAAAGGTGAGGTCGGTGATGTTCAGTAAATGTCGCATATTTCTCAGGCGATAACGCCAACTCCTTCAGACAAAACTTCGGCAATCTTTGAGACAACTTCGTCCATCTCGGCAATTGACACAGTGATTGGTGGTGCGAGTCGCATCGAGGTTGCGTTCACTGCATTAGTCACGACACCACGATTCAAGAGTTCCAGATACACCGCTTTCGCATCGCGCTTCGGTCCGAGTTCGACTGCCCGTAAAAGACCTTGTCCGCGCACTTCAACAACTCCCGCGACCTGAGACAATTCTTCAGCGAGATACAGACCTTTCTCACGCGCCAAAACTGGAGCATTGATGTCACGCATCTGATTGATGACTGCGCAAATCGCTGCTCCGGCTATCGCCGTCCCGCTATAGGTTGAGCCATGATCACCAGGTTGAAAGACCGCTGCCACTTCTTGCTTGGCCCAACATGCACCAACGGGGAAACCGTTGCCTAAGGCTTTTGCCAGGGTCACTACATCAGGCACCACGCCGGCATGTTGAAATCCAAACCACTCGCCCGTTCGCGCCATGCCTGTTTGAACTTCGTCAATCATCATCAAGAGACCACGCTCATCGCACAGACTTCTGATCCCTTGGAGATACTCCTTTGATGCGGGGATGACTCCACCCTCACCTTGCACGGTCTCAATAAGGATCGCTGCCACGCTCGGATCAATGGCTGCTCGGAGTGCCCCAAGATCACCGAATGGAACGTGGCGAAAACCATCAGGCATTGGTTGGAAAGGCTCGTGCTTGGCGGGCTGTCCAGTTGCCGCCAAGGCAGCCAAAGTGCGACCGTGGAAACTACCTAAAGCCGATATCACAACATGGCGCCCACGGCCACCAAATTTTCGCGCCAACTTCAGAGCAGCCTCATTGGCTTCTGCTCCGCTGTTGCACAAGAACACTTGACCATGAGCGCCTGAGGCTTCGAACATCAACTCGTTGATCGCCAGTGCGGCTTTAGTTGCCGTTGGATTAGCGAAAAAATTACTCACATGGAGCAAAGTATTTAACTGCTCAGACACCGCTGAAGCAATGACTGGATTGCTGTGTCCAAGTGAGACAACAGCGATACCCGATAAGAAATCAAGGTAACGCTTGCCATCTGTGTCCCATAGTTCAGTCCCTAAGCCCCGTTCAAACATCACTGCCGGAGCACCAAAGACTGGCATAAATGGACAGTGCGGTTGACCCGCAGTCGCAAACATATGCGCACTCATGAGACCACTCCCGGGTTTGTGAATTTCTTGGATTCGACCATCGTTCCGATACCCGAATCAGTAAACAGTTCAAGTAATAAAACGTGAGGAATCCGACCGTCTAAAATGTGGGCGCGTTTGACTCCGTTGCGCACAGCATGAACACAACTTTCAACTTTCGGAATCATTCCACCAGCAATGGTTCCGTCAACCATCAATGCATCAAGTTCATCAGGAGTCGTTTGACGAATCAAACTGCTCGGATCGCTTACGACTTTCCGCAAACCTTCAATATCGGTGAGATACACCAACTTCTCGGCACCTAATGCCTCAGCAATAGCGCCGGCAACGGTGTCAGCATTGATGTTGTAGGCCTGACCGCTCGCATCAACGCCGATCGTGGCGACAACGGGAACGAACTCATCGTCAAGAAGGCGTTGCAGAATTCCAGGGTTGATCTTCTTGACGTCACCAACGAAACCAAATTCAGGATCTTTAGCGCTCGCAGTGATCAAGGTGGCATCCTCACCGCTGACGCCGACAGCGAATCTCCCATGAACATTTATTGCGGCAACGATTTGCGGATTCACTTGCCCGCTCAACACCATTCGCGCAATATCAACGGTTTCGGCATCGGTGACCCGCAAACCATTCTTGAATTCAGTGGTCTTGCCGAGCCGAGTCATGAGGTCGCTGATTTGTGGTCCACCACCATGGACGACAACTGGTTTGAGGCCAACAAGTCGCATCAGCACAATATCTTCAGCAAAAAGCGCCAACGCATCGGCTTCGGAGGCTCCTGCTAAGGCGTTACCACCGTATTTCACGACAACCACTTTGTCGGCAAATCGGCGAATGTACGGCAATGCTTCAATCAGCACCGCAGCCCGTGACTCGGGACTCAGCACCGCCGTCAATGACACATTGCTTTGAGCACTCATGGATATACCCCTATCGAAGTCAGACCAGCGGTCTCTGGAAGTCCAAGGGCCACATTGGCTGCTTGCACTGCACCACCTGAAGCACCTTTGCACAAGTTGTCCAAGGCGCTAACGACGATGACATATCCAGTTCTTTCGTCAAAACGCGCTGTGATATGAACCGCGTTTGAGCCGAGCGTGGCTTTAGTTGATGGAGATTGCTCGCGCACCACGACAAATGGTTCGTGAGCATAAAAATCTTTGAGGGCTGTGAGCAAAGACTCCGTTGATGTTCGGCTGAGGTCTGTTGGTCGGGCGTAGCACGTTGCCAGGATCCCCCGATTCATCGGCACCAGATGCGGCGTGAACAGAACTTGCGCGCCAATCTGTTCCTGCATCTCAGGTGTATGCCGATGATCAAGTAATCCGTAAGCATTCATATCTTCATTGACTGTGCTGAAACTATTGGACTGCTTGGCCACGCGACCGGCACCCGATACGCCACTCGCTGCATCGACGATGATTGCGGAATTGCTGATCAAACCCAATCGCACCAGTGGAGCAAGAGCCAAAGTCGCAGCCGTGACATAACAACCAGGAGTTGCAACCAACTGGGCGCCAACAAGTTGCTTCCTGTGAAGTTCGGGGAGTCCGTAGACAGCTTGCGCGAGAAGATCGGGTTGATCGTGAGTGAATCCATACCATGTGGGATACGCCGAAGCATCTTGCAATCGATAGGCCGCCGAAAGGTCGACCACGCATCCAACTTTGCCAACGAGGACCGGCGCTAGGGCAAGGCTCGCCTCATGCGGGATTCCAAGAAAGGCCACATCGACGCCGTCGACTTGTTGAGCGATTTGGTGAGTCAAAGTAGTCGGATCCGAATCCGCGAAGACCATCTCAGGGTAGGACGCCGCCAAACTGGGATACAACGAAGAGATCAAAGTCCCAGCCTGGCTATCGCCCGTGGCAAGGACCAACTCAAGGTTCGGGTGGCTCGCGATGAGGCGCAGTAATTCCACCCCGGTGTAACCCGAGGCCCCGATAATGGCGACTTTTTTGACTTCTGTACTCACAGTAATAATCATACAGAAATATGTATAGGAATACAACAACGTTGCTGGCGCGCTCGTAACTGCGCTGAGGCAACAGGCGTGAGAATATGGATAGATGGCCCGTGAGCACGGTTTCTCCCTACCATCAACGAAGGGCCGACTTTTGGTTGCGGCCCCTCCCCTGACTGACCCCAATTTTGACCGCAGTGTGCTGTTCATGCTGGAACATAACGAAGGTGGCGCATTAGGCCTGATGCTGAACCGTTCCAGCAATGAGCTCAAGATCGAACTTGACTCATGGGTGGAACTCTTGACCCCGCCTCAAGCATTTTTTAGTGGTGGGCCGGTCGAAGCCCATGCCTTCATCGCCCTCGGGATGATTCCTGGGAAAACTCCTGACGGCCAAACGTTCGTGTCTGTGGATTGCGTGGCCCCGATTGACCTTGACTGCGATCCCGCTCTGTTAGACCCTCGCCCAAGTTTGCTCCGTATCTTTCACGGTTACGCCGGATGGGGTCCCCAACAACTTGATGCCGAACTTGAAGGTGGCGCGTGGTTGGTGCTGAACGCGCTCGTGAGTGATGTATTCACGCAGACTCCCGAGGATTTATGGGAAACAGTTTTGCGTCGACAGAAAGGTGAAACCAGTTGGCTGGCTGACTGTCCAAGCGATCCCACACTCAACTAGTTGGTGGTACTCGTGGCGGGTTAGCGGAGTTGGGCACCAAGTTTTGTAACACCAGCAATACACTTCTCGCGCACGGTCGCAACATCCGCATCAGCCAACGTTCGATCATGAGCCTGTAGACGCAAACGGAAAGCAAGACTTCGAGAATCGCTTGCATCTTTACCGCGATAGACGTCAAACAAGGTCAGATCAACTAAGAGTGCGCCGGCTGTCTGACGCAGAGCCTTCTCAATTTTCTCAGCAGTTACCGATGTCGGCACCGTAAAAGCCAAGTCAATATCGCTAGATGGATAACGACTCGTCGCTTTCCACTGCGAAACCTTGGGTTCAATCGCCAAGAGGCGCGAAAGATTCAATTCAAGGACGGCGACCCGTTGGGTGATGTTGTAGGCATCCAACACATCAGGATGAATCTCACCAATTGCACCGACGACTTCTTTTCCAGCAGACAAAGTGGCCGATCGTGTCGGGTGCAGACCTGACGGCACCAGCGACTGATCCAGGCGCGCTCCCCAACCCATGGCCGTTGCTAATTCGCGCCACACTGCGACTGCCTGCGGCGCATCAGATCCAGCGATGACGACACCTAATGCTTCGGATTCATCAGGCAAAACATCCGAACTCGTCGGATAGATATGTCCGATCTCGTAGAAACTCACTCCAGTGCGTCGATGGGATTCGTTGAAAGCAATCGCTTTCAGCAAACCAGGTCGCAAGGAAGTGCGCAGCACATCATCACCAACGACGAGCGGATTCACCAAACGCACTGCCACATCAGGTAATCCTGCGTTGGATAGATCGCCGTCAGTCAAAAATGGATGTGGCATCGCTTCATGAAAACCAAGGCCGAGAAGAATCTCATGAAGTCGGCGGCGGCGATGCTGAATCACACTCAATCCGCCTGGTTGGGTTGACTTCGGAACAGTCTTGCCAAGATTGTCGTAACCAAAATGGCGAGCGACTTCCTCAACAATGTCAATTTCAAGGGTGCAGTCAGGTCGCCAGGATGGAACCGTGACCCAGAAATCGCCATTCATTTCCTGACACGAGAAACCAAGCGGGACAAGAAAATCCGTGATCTGCGATGCACTGAAACTCTTTCCTAAGAGAGCACTCACTCGTGCAGGACGCACATACATGCTTTTGGGTGGCGGAATCGATTCACTGCGTTCGTCGACCATGCCTTGATGAACTACAAGGTCAGGACAGGTCACACGGAGAAGTTCAACAAAGCGCGCAATCGAGGTATCAATACCGAAGGGATCCATGCCGCGTTCGTTGCGAGCCGAGGCTTCACTACGCACATTCATGCGAGCCACGGACTGCATCACAGCGATGGGTTCAAACCATGCTGTTTCCAAGACCACGACCGTTGTCTGTGCGCTGATCTCTGTGTTTTGACCGCCCATAATTCCAGCGATACCGATAGGTCGATTGGTCGCATCACAAATCAACAGATCATCAGCAGTGAGAACGCGCTCAACACCGTCAAGTGTGATGATTTTTTCACCCTCGGCAGCTAACCGAATCTTGAATCCCCCGCCATCAAGTGCTTCAAAATCGTACGCATGATTGGGCTGATTAGTTTCCAACATCACATAGTTGGAAACATCAACAACATTGTTGATTGAGCGCATGCCAGCCGCTGCTAGGCGACTGACCATCCAGTCAGGCGATTGCGTGATGCGCACGCCACTGATGATGATTGTGGTGAATCGCGCACAACGATCGCCTGCGACGATTTCTACTGGTGCACTCCGAATGTCTCCGGTGACAGCCAAAGTCGGAACAGATTGAACAAACGGCACTTTGAAACGAGCAGCCAAGTCACGAGCCACGCCAATATGCCCATAAGCATCGGGACGATTGCGCAACACATCAATGTCGTACACAATCTCTTCTGCAAGACCAAGTGCTTGACCGTAGGGAACGCCAAGCGGTGTGGCTG
The DNA here is from genome assembly GCA_005801025.1 of Actinomycetota bacterium. Classification (GTDB taxonomy): domain Bacteria; phylum Actinomycetota; class Acidimicrobiia; order Acidimicrobiales; family Ilumatobacteraceae; genus Casp-actino8. The sequence goes on along the minus strand of SYDZ01000116.1, from coordinate 676 downwards.
GATCCATGATCAAAATACCCTCGTCGTCATCGCCGAGACCAAGTTCGCGAGCGGAGCAACACATACCTTCACTCGGGATGCCAACAATGGGTTTGGTTTCGATCAAACGGCCGTCGGGCATCGTCGTACCAGGCGTTGCCCACGGGATGATGTCGCCGGCTTGCATGTTAAAAGCCCCGCACCACACATGATGTTCGGTGCCATCACCATTATCAAGAAAAACGCGATGCACTTTGGCGGCATCGGGATGACGCTCCGTTTTGATGACCCGAGCGGTGATCACACCAGCCACAGTTGCACCAACTTTTTCAACACCTTCAACGGCAAGACCGATATCTGATAAGGCAAATGAAATCGCTTCAGTGTCATCGGGAAGAGCCGCTAGATCACGCAGCCAAGAGTGGACAATCTTCATCGTTATCTCTCAGAACTGCTCAATGAATCGAATGTCATTGGTATACATCTCTCGAACATCGCCCACACCATGTCGTTCCTTGGCCATGCGATCAATGCCAAAGCCAAAAGCGAAACCACTCCATTCCTCGGGGTCAAGTCCGCCAGCGTGCAAAACATTGGGGTGCACCATGCCGCAACCTCCGAGTTCAAGCCAATCACCCTTCGGCGTGCGAATATCAAACTCGGCAGAGGGTTCAGTGAACGGAAAGTAACTTGGGCG
>SYDZ01000115.1 GCA_005801025.1 Actinomycetota bacterium | reverse complement strand
GCTCAAGCCGATTTACGAACTCAGGTTGGGCGCATTGTCTTTGGTGTTGAATGTCGCGTTGTTGAACCTGGGACGACGATCAGTGTGCCGTGGGATGGAGAGTCCAGTGGTGAACTGCAATGTCGCGGGAACTGGATCGCTTCAACGTATTATAACGATGAGCGAGCGGGAGAAAGTTTCAGTGAGGATCACTGGTTGCGAACTGGTGACGTGGCCTGCGTTGATGAGCGTGGGCGAATTCGTCTACTTGATCGCACGAAGGATCTCATCAAGAGCGGTGGAGAATGGATTAGTTCGGTTGAACTTGAAAATGAATTGATGGCCCATCCACTCATTCGCGAGGCTGCAGTCGTTGGCATCTTGCACCCGCGTTGGAGCGAGCGACCTTTAGCCTGTGTCGTGCTTGAAGCAGGCGCAACGTTATCTAAGCAAGAGATTCTTGATTTTCTTGGCACCAAAGTCGCCAAGTGGCAGGTTCCTGATGATGTCGTCTATATCGATGAAGTCCCGAAAACGAGTGTCGGCAAGTTTTCTAAGAAAACTCTTCGCGAACGCTTCGCTGATTACCACTTGCCGACCGCCTGAGGTAAAAATAGAAGGCATGAAGTTTCTGAGATTATGTTTCGGATCGGTAGTGATGGTCGGTCTTGTGGCCTGTGGGGGATCCTCGGATTCAGCCTCAGTTGACTCTGTGGTAATCACCGTTCCTGCAACGGGCGAATCAGTGACTGTCGATGTTTTGGATAATTCATATCGGCCATTGGTTTTAGAAATTGCCGCTGGAACTGAAGTGGTGTTCGACAATCAGGGTCGTAATGACCATAATCTTCTTCCCGATTCGGTTTCTGGAGATGCCCAATTGCGGGAGTTGCTGGCCACTGATTCATCAGCTGCCGCATGGGGTGTGGCATCCACCGATTTTGTCCCAGAGGCGATCTACACCCATGTCTTCACGACCCCCGGCGTGTTTACCTACTATTGCTCAATCCATGGAGTGCCAGGGGCGGGAATGTTTGGAACGATTACAGTTTCTTGAGTAGGTAATGACCTTCGGGCATTTCGTAGCAAGTATGTTTTAACAAGTTAAACAATCACAAGGGGAGAAGATGATGAAACGTTCTGTACGCAGACTCTGCGGGGTGATGATTCTTGCGGGGGTCATAGCGTCCTGCGGCGGGAGTGATAGTTCACCGGCAACTGAGGCTCCGGCAACTGAGGCTCCGGCAACTGAGGCTCCGGCAACTGAGGGCGTTCTTAATGTCCCCGCTGACTACCCGACAATTCAGGGTGCCGTCGACGCAGCAGTCGAAGGTGATTTGATTCTCATCGCTCCTGGTACCTATACCGAAGCAGTGCAGGTCACGACGAACAACATCATTATTCGTGGGCTTGATCGTAATACCGTGATCCTTGATGGCAACTTTGAACTTGATAACGGCATTCGCGTTGTTGGAGCCAATGGAGTGGCCCTTGAAAACATGACTGCCATGAACTACACCAAGAACGGATTTTTCTGGACTGGTGTGACTGGCTATCGCGGCGACTATTTGACGGCTTGGCGTAATGGTGACTACGGGGTCTACGTGTTTGACTCTGTAGGTGGAGTGATTGATAACTCCTACGGTGCTGGAAGCCCAGATGCTGGCGTGTACATCGGCGAGTGCTACCCATGTCATTCGTTAATTCGTAATTTCGTAGCCGAGCACAACGGTCTCGGCTATTCGGGGACTAATGCCGGTGGCAACCTTGTGATCACAGGTTCAGTCTTCCGCAATAACCGCGCAGGCATTGTGCCCAACAGCGGGACCTATGAATTGTGCTACCCACAGCGCAAGACGACGATTATCGGCAACTGGGTGTATTCCAATAACCAGGCTGATTCACCGGCAATTGATGTGGCAATTTTGGCGATGGGCAATGGAATTTTGAGTGCTGGTGGAGTGCAAAATATTATTGAGCGCAACCGAGTCTGGGATCACAATAAGACTGGTATCGGTCTTGTGCCGTTCCTTGAAGACGATCCCAATGACGAAATGCCCGCCAAGTCAGCATGGGATATGAGCTGTGTCGAAAGCAAGAAACTGACCCCAGTTCAGCCAGCAGGTGGAATCCTTTGGGACAGTCAAGACAATACGGTGCGTAATAACGTGCTTGAAGACAACCGTCGCGCCGACATTGCTGTTGGATCAGCCGGCACAGATTTGTGGACACTGGGCAACTGCTTTGAGGGCAACACCTACACCACATCTGCTCCGACAAATCTTGAGGCGCTCTCGCCCTGTGGCACTCCTTTAACCGCTGATGGCGACTGGGTGACTGGTGACCTGCAAGTCATTACCTGGTTGGCAGACGCGGAAACTGCGCCTCCTTCAGTTGATTGGAAAATAGCAACTCTCCCGGAGATGCCAGTGTTTGACTCAATGCCCGATGCGGCGACTGCCCCTGGTGTCGCAGCAAGCGCAACACCACCAGTTGTTGACCTTGATGCAGTGACGGTGCCTGACAAGATCAGCTGATCGAGTCAGATGTTATCTAGATAGAACGCGCAACGACATGGCCCGACGAACGAGAGCACTGTTCTTCGTCGGGTTTTTGTCGTTAGTAATGGCGTGCACCCATGATCATGATCGCGCCGGCGGTCACGTTCATTCGGAGATGCCCGTTGATGCAGCGGCAGTGATGGGTCAGCCCGATCGACCTATTGCGGGCCCTCAAGGTGGGGTTGGACAGTTCGTCGTGGAATGTCCGTTTAGTCATGCCTTAAGTGATGACCCGATTGTGTATCCAGGTGATGCGGACGCTTCGCACTTGCACACATTTTTTGGCAATGTCGCTGCCAATGCTGATTCGCAGTTACAAGATCTCCTAGATCAACCCACCACATGTGAACAACAACTTGATACGGCTTCGTATTGGGCCCCTGCGTTATTGGATGAAGGGGAGTTAATCACACCCGAAAAAAGTGTGGCCTATTACAGGGCAGGCTTAGGTATCGACCCTCTGAGTGTGACGGCCTTCCCAGCAGGGTTAATGATCATCGCTGGTGATCACATGGCGACCACACCGCAACCAGTTTCAGTGGTGGCTTGGTCCTGCGGTGCTGGGGGACTACGTGAGGAACTACCGCCGGTATGTCCACCCACCCGTGGTTTGCGTCTTGATGTCACTTTCCCCGATTGTTGGGACGGAAAGAATCTTGATATTGCTGGGCATCGAAAGCACATGCATTATTCTTCGGACGGAAAGTGCCCGAGTTCGCATCCAGTTCCCGTGCCGCAGTTAATCTTCGCGGTGTCGTACCCCGTCACTGGCGATGCCTCGCAACTGCAATTGGCATCAGGCAGTTTGCTCACTGGCCATGCTGATTTCATCAACGCTTGGGATCAAGAAAAATTGCAGCAAGAAGTTGAATTATGCATTCACCGCAACGTTGTGTGCGGTGTCACAAGCGGTCGCTCATCGGGCTAAATCAGCCACCGTGAGACGGTGAGGATATGGGATTTTCTCCTGGATTGTTGGACGTCCCTCGTTTTAGCGCGAATTTGTCTCTGGCTTGACCTTGACAATGAGACGCTAGGGGTCTTAGTGTCTCACGTGTGAGCAATATTGTTAATCTTGGTCCTTCCCAAGAAGATCGAATTCTTGACGCCGCTCGTCGCTGTGTGGATCGCTGGGGCATCAACAAACTGACGATTGATGATGTGGCCACTGAGGCCGGAGTTTCACGGGCGACCTTGTACCGCTTGTTCCCTGGCGGCAAAGATGTGATGTTTGAAGCATTGCGGGTGCGCGAACTTGAAGATTTTTTTGAGGGCATGAGCTCCAAACTGACCGAGGTTGAGTCCTTGCTTGATTTCACCGTCAAGGTTTCGGTGTACGCGCTTCACGCAATGCGTGGTGATCAACATTTAGCAATGATGCTGTCGACTGAAGAGGGCACCGCCCTGAAGTCTTTGACAGTTGAGGGCTTGCCGCGCATTTTACGGGTCGCCTCGCAGTACATCACCCCTCTAGCACTCGAATTCATTCCGGCAGAGGAGGCCGATGTCTTCGTGGAGATGTTGGCACGTCTCGTCATCTCTTACTTCTTGGCTCCGAGTGAGCATTTTGACTTAGCCGACCCAGATTCGGCGCGAAAGTTCTTTGGTCCATTTATCAGTGCCTTAAACGCAGTAGCAGCAGTCTAAATCAGCAGACTTTTTCATATATCAAAACCTAACGGGGAGAAAAAAATGAGCATTACCGAAAACGAAAGCCAAGAAATGTTGGGTCGCAGTGAACTCAATGACATTGAAGCGATTTTGTCAATCACCAATACCGATGTTGATGCAATCCAACACATTGTCAAGGACAATGCCGATGCGATTTTCACTTGGGATTACTCGCTGTCTCGTCCAGCCCTCCGCAAGTTGTACGAAAAGGCCAAAGTTGGGCAGTGGAATGCCACGACCGACCTGCCATGGGAGACAGTTGTTGATGAGGAAAAGCAAGTCAGCATGGATCAAGCAGCGCTTTCCTCTGGCTTGACAGCCAATCACTACGAAGGAACAGTGATGGCGAAGTGGGGTGACAAGGAGTGGTCGGCTTACGGTATTGAGCAGCGCCGCTGGAGTTTGTCGCAGTTCATGCATGGTGAGCAGGGTGCCCTTATCTGCACTGCCAAAATCGTGGAGACTGTTCCATGGTATGACGCCAAGTTGTATGCCAGCACTCAAGTCGTTGACGAGGCCCGTCACGTTGAAGTGTTCGCCCGCTATCTCGATGAAAAACTTGGTGGCTCATATCAGATCAATGCTCACCTGCGGATGTTGCTTGACGACATTGTGAATGACAGTCGTTGGGACATGACCTACTTGGGTATGCAGATCATGGTTGAAGGTCTGGCTTTGGCTGCTTTCGGCAACATGCAACAGATGACCACCGAGCCACTGTTGAAGAAATTGTTGCGTTATGTGATGAGTGACGAAGCCCGCCATGTGGCCTTCGGTGTGTTGTCTTTGCAGGAGGTGTACAAGGAGATGAGCGACGCTGAGATTAAAGAGCGTCAGGAATTTGCCTATGAGGCATCGGTCAGGATGCGCGACCGCTTCATGTCGCAAGAGGTTTGGGAGCGCATGGGTGTCAATCCGCGCGATGTCGTGCCTTTGATCTTGCGTGACCCAACTCGTGAAATCTTCCAGCAAATGTTGTTTGCCAAGATCGTGCCGAACTGCAAGAAGTTGGGTCTTTTGGATCGCAATGATTCCTGGTTGCGCCGTCGCTACGAAGAGATGGGTGTCATCCAGTTTGAGAATGCTGAAGACACTGGCGAGGAGTATGTGAAGTATGAACTTGGCGAGACTCTCGCTGACGTTCAGCACTGACACCTAAACAGCGGGTACAGCAACTACCGTCTATCTCATGAGATGGCGTGCCCAAGACCTAGCGGATGCTCTTGGGGCTCGTTTGCTTGGACCAGATACTGACATTGATGGTGCGACCTTTGACTCGCGCCAAGTGTCGCCCCATCAACTATTTGTGCCGATAGTGGCGCAGCGTGATGGGCATGACTTCATTTCTGATGCTTTGAAAGGGGGCGCAAGTGCATATCTGAGTTCCCGGCTAGATGTTGTCGAACGTATTGGCGGTTCAGCAATCGTGGTCCCCGATACGGCTCTGGCTCTGATTGATGCCGCACGCTGGGCACGCCAGCAGTTCGCCGAGTCGACTGTCGTTGTCGGCGTGACCGGATCAGTGGGTAAAACAACGACTAAGGATCTGATCGCTGCGACCTTGGCTGCGAGCAAGCGAGTCGTAGCCAACATTCGAAGTTTCAATAATGAGCAAGGTTTGCCCGTCACGATCTTGAACGCTCCGATCACTACCGAAGTATTAGTACTTGAGATGGGGATGCGCGGACATGGACAGATCGCCGATCTGTGTCGGATTGCTCGCCCGTCCATTGGCGTGGTCACACGAGTTGGTCAAGCCCACACCGAACTACTCGGTGGTCTCGCTGGAGTAGCCGAAGCGAAGGGAGAATTGATTGAGGCATTGCCTCCGCAAGGGATGGCGATCTTGAACGCTGATGATTCTTTAGTGATGGCGATGAGCGCGCGCTCAAGTGCGCCAGTGATGACATACGGCGAATCTGCATCGGCTCATGTCCACATGTCTGCTGTCACCATTGATCAACAAGGTTGCGCAGCATTTGTGATACGCACACCATCTGGGTCCTGTGCCATGAAACTCTCTATTGCTGGTCGCCACATGGCGCATAATGCCGCAGCGGCTATTGCTGTCGGTGAATCTCTTGGTATTTCGTTGGACTCAATGGCTGTGGCGTTGAGCACGGCCACGATTTCTGAACACCGCATGCAGGCCAAACGCACTCCACGCGGGGCATTGCTCTTTGATGACTGTTATAACGCCAATCCAACTTCAATGGCTGCCGCCATTGACACCATCAGCGAAATCAATGCCAAGACAAAAGTGGCGGTACTTGGTGTGTTGGCTGAGATCACCGATCCGCAGGGGGCGTATGCAGCGATAGTGGATCAGGCTCAGAGATTTCGCATAGAGATTCTGGCAGTAGAAACAACGGCTTATGGCATGCCGGCGATGTCGCTAGAAGAAGTGCAGCAGCGCGTGCAAGAACTTGATTCTGGGGCTGTCGTGTTAGTCAAGGGAAGTCGTGTGGCGCGTCTTGAGCGCGTGGTCAATGCTGTTATGGCTGACTGAGCAATGAGTTATGAGGCAGGCGGTCCAGGTCAGACCACCAACTCAGAAAGAGAGCGAATGCCGCTCCGAACAAAAGAACTGATTGAGTGCCGATGACATCAATGATCGGACCAGCGGCGAGTCCACTCACCGCGACTGTGCCGCCAAAAGCCATGAACCAGAGCGGCATCATGGTGACGCGTTCATCATCTTTCAGGTTCTGCTGAAACACAGTGGCCATAGAGTTAGCGGCCATGAAATAAAAGACGCCAAGACAAAACCCGATCGGGAAGGCTGGTGTGGGCGAATGCATTAGTGCGAATCCCGCCAGACTGATGGAGAAACCAATCAGTCCGCGACGGATCACCATTGGTCGGTGGACGCTGGCTAAAACTGTGCCGGTGGACAGAGCCCCGAAGAAGGCACCGAGACCCCACGTGGCATACAGCCAGCGATATGTTGAACCGAGTGGGTCAACACCAAAATTGATTCGTGCCACTGAAGGAAAAAGAGCCACAAAGACCAGCGAGAAAAAAGAAAATCCGGTCATTGTCAACAAAAGTCTTGCGAGTACACCGCGTTCTCGACTGATGCGTAGTCCAGTGAGCATCCGTCGCCAACCTCTTTCAGGATGCTGACCGCGAATATCGGGTAATACGACCCGGGTCAGGGCAACGATCAGAAACAGATAGGTGACGGCATTGAGAACAAAAATCTGAGCGGTCGAAACACCCCACAATGCCAGCAGTGC
>SYDZ01000014.1 GCA_005801025.1 Actinomycetota bacterium | reverse complement strand
GTTGGAGTTCGTTCAAGTCGGCGCTCAACGAGAAGATTTTGAGTGCCCACAATCTCCAGCGCTCGGCCCAGAGATAGATCATCAAGTAAATCAATGGAAATAATCCCGTTTGCGACAAGCGGTATATCGATTAAATTGGGAACTGGTTCCTCGCCACCAGGGCCGACTGAAAAGACGGTCACAAGTGCGTCGGTCGAGGATGTATTGAGCACGACCAAGGCATCCTTCAGAGCAATTTTGATACTCGTGGGCACGCTCCATCTCATTGAGCGTGCGCCCTCTTGTCCACCTAGAACAACTGATGTGACGACACTGGTCTCCGCAGGCCTTGTGAGAATTCGCTCCACCACCAAGTTGTCTCCCGATTGACTCGAGATCACCGCACCATGAAGACCTTCAGGCATCCCCACCAATGCCGACGTATTAAAAGCCACAACATCGCGGGCAGGAATCGTCAGAGTTGTTGCTGGTGGATCGACGGCGTCTTCCAGTCCAAGAATCAGCACATTTGCTGAAACCTGTTTGTCTGATGGATTGAAAATCATGAAGGTTTCGGTCATCCCCGTTCCCTTTTCACCATCTGCAAACCACCACTGATCTGACATTGAAGGACTGCCGAGCGCAAGTACGTAGCCCAGTCGCCCCGCTCCGAGGAAATGTTGCTCCTTGGCGGCAACAATGTGACCGGCAGTTGCATTGACGCTGATTGCCAAGATCTTTTCATCTCTGAATCCAGCATCTGCAATATTCAAAACTCGAATTGACTGAGGGGGGATGACATATCCATCTAGGTTTTGTGGAGCACGAAACCCTTTTTCCGTACTCACGCCAATATTCAGAATTGCTGGAGTCAAATATGGATTAGTCAAGAGAATCCGAAACTCTGAAGATTCAGCCGTGAATCCATCAGCGAAATACCATTCACTCGATGTGCTATTTGAACAGGGGGATACTGCCGAACCAGCCGGATGGATGGCCCGTTGCTCAACGCTCGCCGCAGAATCACTCACTTCAACGTAACTGCTGGCGTAACGCGCACTAGCCAAAGCATCAATATCCACCGTCAACTGGCTTCGCGCCTCAACCACAATCTGCTCTCGCACGGGATTCTGTTCGGTTGTCAAGATCGTCACCACACCGGTCATCGGAGCGTCTGTTGGATTGGTGACGACAACTTCGCCGCCTTATTCGCCGTTGCTACTCGGACCACTGGCGGCAGATCCAGCACATAACCATGTACGCGTGATCACTCGCTCATCTTGACGAATTGACGGAGTCCCAAGACGCGTCGCAACAGAAAAAATCGGTGGCATATCCGTAGCGTTGTTGTTGGGCAGGACAATTGCCGCCACACAAGCGGCGATCATCATGCAGATGACTGTGAGTCGACGAATCATTGGCTCATCTCCTCAAAGGAGACAACGGGTTCAAGCGACATGGGACTGTGGCGGCGGCCAAGAAAACGCGGTTGAAAGAGTGCTAGGAGAACGATGATCCACAAAATCATCTGCAGAAAAACCCACAAGTAGCGCGTCAGTGGATTGTCGTAGACAAGACGACCCGAACCTGCGCTACTTTCGAATGTCATGACTGATCCGAACGAGGCCATCCCAACCACAGATTGACTCGCATTCTCAAGGCGCCAACGAGAGTCAAAAGGAGTGCCGATATGCAATTGTCCAGCGGGTATTTCCTCAGTGACCGAGCGCCAACTCGTCGTTCCAGCCAAGACCGCACGTGAACCCGACACATCATTATCAACTAAGGCCGTGACACCACCAGCGTTAGCGCCTTGTTCGGCTGTCACACTCAACATTGCGGTCACGGGGATCCATTGCATGTTTTCAAAAATGACCATACTTGTCGGGCTATAGACGGATCGCAGGTCTAATTGAACCCCCAATGACTGTGTTAAGCCGCTAGCCACAGGCAGTGGCGAAGCACTCGTTGATTGCACGCGATCGAGTATCGGTACAACGATGTAGCGAATCCCGAAGGGAGCCATCAAACGGCCAACTCGGTCTGTCGATCCTTGCGCAATGGCATCAATCAAGGTCTTGACAAACTGGTCGCTATCGTCAGAAATTGGAGTGAATTGATCGAGCATTGTGCTCTGCGAATTTTGAATCAGCGAATAGCTCAACCCATCTCCATAGGCATGTTGTCCTGCCGGTACCAGCCGAGTGTCACCGACTACCAAGACCCGGAAATCTCCGCTCGCCGTATCGCCTAAAAGTTCTTCAATCTGACCTGCCAAAGTTGTTGTTGGTTGCCCCCAGCGGCCGTCGATACCAGCAGTGAGCACCGGCACTAACGCAATGGAAAGAGTTGCCAGTGAAATCACAGCAAGAGGCTGACGCCAACCGAAATTTGCATCGCGCACATCAATACCGAAGGACATCACAATGATTGCCGCCCCAATCGCTAATCCGATAGCAACGGGGACCAACATCATCCCCGCTTCGGGAAGTCGAAATGGCAAGTGGTGACCCGCGTCAAGAGAGGCCAGCATGAGACTTCCTGCGACCAACACGGATGCCCGAATTGACCACACAAAACGTGAATTTTTTGCCACCAATGTGGCTACGAATAATGGAATATACAGAAACAGAACAAGACCCCCGAGAACTGCTGGACCGGTATCCATGCGCATTAAATCCCACCAGCCGAGACCGCTTGCTCGGTTGGTGTCTACTCCGACAATCACAGCCCAAGCATCTGGCTGCAAGAAGCGCGTGGTCCAAGGAAGGTTGAGTACAACGGCAGCAACGGTGGCGGTCAGAGCGCATGCCAATCCCAACCCGGCAGCGCGAGTTGATCCCCCACCGAGAACTGCAGCCAGCTGCCAGAACACGGCGCACATCACGACCACGAGAACTGTCGAAGGACTAAACGCCAAGGTGACAGCGAGCAGCAAGGAAAGCTTTGCTGCCAATTGAAGACGTATCTCACTTGAGGGATGGTCAATCACATCGCCAGCGGTGTCGTCAACAACTGACGGAGCGATGCCACCGAAAGATCGTAAAAAATGCAGTGCCCACGGCACAACAGCGTAGGCAATTAAAACTTGATGACGACCCGTTGCCATGGCAACGTAGGGAATTGGAACTGCCGCATATGCAAAGACTCCAGCCAGACGGGCGCGGTCATCAGCGATAACAGCACACAGCGCAGAGACTCCACACCACCCAAGCGGAATCAAGCCAATAGTCAACAAAGTGTGGACGAGACCCATCTGAGCCAGGGCAACAATTCCTCCAATGGCGATCAAGATCATGCTGGTTGGTTGCGACGAGGAGCTTCCAAGATCTTGACTTCGCCAACCACTGAAATATTCAGACATGAGATCCCGCGGCGAGTCTGGCAATCTTGAAAATTGACCGACGGGTTCGACACCCGAAGCGAAAAGATGGCGTCCACCGAGAAAGAGCACAATGATCAGCATCGCCCAACCAACAGTGATCAAAATACGTCGCTCACGTCGACCTTGGGTGGCAGAACGCCCCGCGAATACTTGCTTACTTCCATGACGTACCATGCGCCGCCACGAAGCTGAGCCGCGTACTTGAAGTTCAACGATCTCGCGATCGGGGACTCGTCGCAATGCATGTGCTCGGCGGCGGCGGCGCAGAATTGACCCACTGTGGGTCATCAGACTTGCACATGAACTGAGCAGACCGACCGACCGACGCCCATCACCACGAAGTACGCATACCAATGCGCCAAGCAGTGTCGCCAAGAAAAGCAACGGCATGATCATCAACATCCGCAATGATCCAGTCAGCGACGCCACCGTCATCATTCGATTGCGCTCGTCGGCCTCACCGTGAACAGGAACTCGGTGGGGTTGGCGCGCCGTTGCCGAGGGCACGATCAGTACTCGCGCCCCAGACAAATGCGAGCGCCAGCACAGATCAAGAGCAGCACCATCATCTTCGATAGTTGGTTCAAACCCCCCTAACTCACGAAAGAGATCAGCACGAACGAATAGACACGCCGATGAAAGTGCGAAAACATCGCGCACCGCGTCATGCTGTTCTTGATCAATCTCTTGCGGTTCAATGGGATCATCTAATTGCCCAAACCAGTCCATGGCGTAACCAACGCTGCGCAAAATCTGCGGATTCTCTCCGTCGAGAATCTTGGGTCCGGCTACTCCAGCATTTGAGCGATACATCTCTTCGACTAATTGACGAACGGTTCCCACATCAAGCACGACATCGTCACGCATCAGCAAGAAGAAACCGCTCTCACCATCAACGAGACGCAGAACCGCATTGGCTGCCACGGTGTAGCCGAGATCAGCACCGAATTCGGTGAGGTGAGCCCCTGGTGTCGTAGAAGCGACAAGTTCCTTGACTTGTTTGCTCTGCTCTTCATCGCTTTGTCCGAGAAGAACCAAAATTTGCAGATTTGGGTAATCCTGAAGAGCCAAAGCGCTCAGAACTTCGGGTAAATCGGGAGTGAGGGCACGAACGACGAGGGATACCACCACTCCAGGCATTGGCGATTGGCTGACCTCCGCGGAGGCAGTGTTAGGAAAAGATGCGACTTCTGACTCGTTCTCCACAGTGGGTCAAGGTTACTAGCGGACTCAGCCCGACTTTGGTCACCGACGAGCAGTTAAGGCACATTGCCGCACCTTGAGTAAGGTACTGAGTCGTGAAGTTTGTTACATCTCGCAATCAGAATTTGCGAAACTCGGCGGGGTTTGCGTGAACGAAGAACTCCCACCTGAGAAGACCAAGATTCCCCTACCTGAGGGGACTTTGGCCGTCGGTGGCGGGCTCATGGTTGCGGGTATTTCCAGTTATGCATTTTTTAAGGTTGGTCAAGAAGCTCTCGGAAAAGAAGACTTCAAACCCATCGTGGCTCTATGGTTCGCAACGTTCGTCTTAGCCCCAGGTTTCTTCTTACCTCTTGAACAAGAAATGGGTCGCGCCTTGGCTCACCGCCGAGCTCTCGGTTTGGGTGGTCGTGCCATCGTCAGACGCATCGTGCCGCTCGGCATCGCAATCACTGGAATTGTCGTGGCTGTGCTTGCGGGACTGAGTTCAATTGCTACAAAGGATTTCTTTGAGGGTTACGGGTTAGTGACCGCAGCCTTAATCATCGGTTTTATTTCCTATGCTCCAGCACATTTGGCGCGTGGTATTTGCTCGGGTCAAGGCAGGTTTTCGTCGTACGGCATCATTATGGGCGCCGATGGTTTCGTGAGAATTATTGGTTGCGTCATCTTGTGGCAACTTGATATCACCAACGTTGGTGCGTATGCCATGGTCGTGGCGCTCTCACCACTTTCTGGAGTTTTGATAGTTGGTCTTCGGGGAGGCTTACAAACCGAACAAGGTCCTGTTGCTCCGTGGAGCGAAGTCACACCCAATCTCGGTTGGCTGTTAATTGGCTCACTGATGGGTGCTGGCTTAGTCAATGCTGGACCAATTGCCGTCAATATTTTGGCAAACGACGAGCAAGACCAGCAGGTCACCGCATTCGGAAATGGCGTATTGCTCTCGCGTGTTCCCCTGTTTTTATTCCAAGCGGTTCAGGCCGCACTACTCCCCCGCCTGGCACTACTCGCTGCCCAGAACGACCTTGATGAATTTCGTTATGGGTTTCGCCGCCTGATGAAAGTTGTCATCGCCGTCGGACTGATCGGCACACTCGGTTCATTTGCCGTTGGACCCGCCCTGCTTGAGTTGGTCTATGACGATGTACTCGACAGACGCTCACTCACATTGCTTGCTATCGGAAGTGCTCTGTACATGGTTGCCTTAGCCACCGCCCAAGCAGTGATTGCCCTCAATGGTCATGCCCGAGTGGGTCTTGGTTGGTTGACGGGAATGGCTTCGTTTGTGATCTGTGTCTGGCTGGCGTCCGATGATCTTTATCTGCGCGTCGAAATTGGACTCGTCACCAGTTCATTAGTCGCACTATTCATCTTTATTTTTTCCCTACAAAGACTTCTGGTCACTGGGGCAATCATTAACAGCGATTCGCTGAGTGACGCATTATTTGATCGACCTTTTGAAACCTGATCGCGTGTCAGACGATTAATCAGTTAAGTCGCGTCGAGCCTTACGAGACTCAAGACGAAGATCATTTTCTACCATCATGCGTACTAGACCTGCGAAATCAACTTCGGGTGCCCAACCCAAATTCTCCCGAGCCTTCGTTGAGTCTCCAATGAGTAGATCAACTTCGGCGGGTCGGAAAAACTTTGGATCTTGACGAACATATGAACGCCAATTGCTGACGCCTGCAACGTCAAAAGCCAACTCAACTAACTCTTCAATCGTATGTGTTTCACCGGTAGCAATGACATAGTCATCAGGTTCTTCTTGTTGCAACATCATCCACATTGCCT
>SYDZ01000013.1 GCA_005801025.1 Actinomycetota bacterium | reverse complement strand
TCTGGGTAAATGATGCCCTCATCATGGCGGAGACTCCAACCTTTTTCTTGGTAGCGACAGTGACGTATGTGGCCTTGGGGTATCGCAGTTCCCCGACTCTTCGCACAAGCATTGCTCTTGGTTGTTTAGCTGGGTTGGCTGCTTTGACTCGACCCGAATTACTAGTACTAGCGGTTCTGCTGTGCGCACTTGCTATCGCTCTATGGCGTCAGCAGCGCATGCAAAATATCGAAGTGGCGAAACACTTGGGCTCAATCATGATCGCTGCATTACTTGTGGTAGCCCCATGGATTCTGTGGAATCAATCTAGATTCACTGATTCTGTTTATCTCTCGACCAACGATGGGTTGACATTTGCCGGGGCGAATTGTGATCGCACTTATTACGACGACATCGGAAGTTGGGATATTTGGTGTGCCTATGAAACCCAAGTCCCTGAGGGGGCAGATGCTTCGCAAGCTGCGTCCTTGATGCGCCGTGACGGCTTGCAATATTTGAAAGACCACCTCGGGCGGTACCCAGTCGTGGCCATTGCCCGTATCGCGCGCGTGTTGAGTCTTGGATACATCGGGTCTAATAACAACGCGGCGGCGGCGGAGGGACGTCCACCTTGGGTCTCAATGTTGGGTGTGATTCAGTTTTGGTTGCTTGGACTCGGAGCAATGTTCGGATATCGACGGGTTCAACAGCGTATTGATCGGCTCATTCTGATTGTGATGTTCCCGGTCATTCTTTTAGTAGCGATGGTGGCGAACGCTTATGTGCGTTTTCGATTGCCAGCCGAAGTCGGTTTAATCGTCTTGGCTTCTTTGGGGTGTATCCACCTAGTCGGGCTCAGGCGCCGACGGGAAGTTTCTTTCGCGTCAAAGTAATCGGCTTGGAATGATCCATCCCGGGCTTGGGTGCAGAACTTCGCGTGACGACTGAGAGTGCCTCATCTGCGTCGCCGGCAACACATTCGGGATCGGGACCATCGAGCGGCAATCCGGTGAAGAACTTGGCGGCCATGCAGCCACCTTGGCAGGCGTCAAAGGCGCCGCAGGAAGCACAGGCTCCAGCTGATTGCGGTTCACGCAATGACAAAAACAAATCACTTTTCTTCCAGACTTTGGCAAAGCCACCCTCATCGCGAACATTGCCGGCCTTGAATTCGTCGTGGATGACAAATGGACAGGCGTATACATCGCCGATGGGATCAATCAAACAGACGACTCGACCTGCTCCACACATATTGAGTCCAGGCAATGCCTCACCGAATGCGTTGAGATGGAAAAATGAGTCACCAGTGAGAACATTCTCGCCGTGTTTCAATAACCAATCATAAATTTCGCGTTGCTGTGCATTCGTTGGATGTAATTCGTGCCATGTATCGGCACCTCGACCAGCGGGGCGAAGGCGTGTAATGCGTAATTGCGCGCCGTAGAAATCTGCGAGAGCTTTAAATTGGTCGAGTTGCGAAACATTGTGACGGGTCACGACGACAGATATTTTGAATTGTCCGAAGTTGGCTGCTTTGAGATTATCCATGGCGCGAATCGCCATTGCGTGGGATCCCTCGCCACGTACCGCATCATTTGTTGCGGCGTCGACACCATCAAGGCTGATCTGAATATCTATATAGTCCATGCTGGCAAGTCGCTGGGCTTTTTCTTCGTCAATGAAGGCTCCATTTGTGCTGAATTTCACGCCGATGCCATTGCTCACGGAGTATTCAAGTAATTCGAAGAAGTCTCGGCGCACCATTGGCTCGCCACCACCAATGTTGATGTAAAAGACCTGCAGATCGCGTAAATCATCGAGTATTTTTTTGGCTTCATCAGTTGAGAGTTCGCGTTCATCGCGTTGCCCACTTGATGACAAGCAATGCACGCATTGCAAGTTGCAGGCATAGGTGAGTTCCCATGTCAGACAGATCGGAGCATCAAGGCCCCTCTTCATTTCTTCAACCAGTGATTTCGCGCTCACGTACGACCTCCGATGTTTCGAGTGATGTCAAAGCAGCGATAAACGACGGCCAGCGATCTTGGGTCACGCCACAGGCGCTCAGCGTCGATTGAACATCGGGATGATCGTGCAGTGCCTGTACGACTGTGACGACATCAGGATGCTTTAAGAAAATCAACCGACGATTGCCATAATGGTAAGCAAGTGCACCAAAGGCTTCTGGACGAACGGCAACTTGAGGGTGAATCTCAAGTACTGATGCGAGGGCAACGGTCATGGCAGGTCAGGTTTCGTACGAGACGAAATGATCAGTAGACGCCGCACATGCCGTCAATAGAGATTTCCTCAATCAGCAATTCAGATTCAATAACTGGCGTATCAATTGCCACTGCGTCTTCCACGCTGGATTCGGCAACAATGACGGGTGCGGTGGTGGTGGTGGTGGTGGTCGGGCTTTGCATACCTCGTAGCGTACAACGCCAGTGTCTGGCATGGGCTACCCTCTGACTAGTTGTCGCAAAAACAGCGACCATGACCGTAGGGGGCAACAATGAAGTCCAAGGCCGCAATTTTGTGGGAAGTCAATCAGCCGTGGAGCGTTGAAGAGATACAACTCGACGAACCCCAGGCTGGCGAAGTGCTGGTTGAAATGAAGGCCTCGGGCATGTGTCATAGCGATGAACATTTGACGACTGGTGATTTACCTTTCGCCCTGCCGATTATCGGCGGTCACGAGGGCGCAGGTATTGTCCGCAAAGTTGGCGAAGGGGTCAGTTGGCTGGCCCCAGGCGACCATGTGGTTTTTGGTTTCATTCCTTCCTGCGGTCGTTGTGCGAGCTGCTCAACTGGACATCAGAACCTCTGTGATTTAGGCGCACTGATGGGTACTGGTCGCCAGATCACCGATGGTGGTGCACGTCATCACGCGCGTGGCCAGGAATTGGGACTGATGTGCTTGCTCGGTACTTTCGCTCATCACACTGTGGTCAACGAAGCCAGTTGCATCAAGGTTGATGATGATCTTCCTTTCGACAAAATTTGTTTGCTCGGCTGCGGAGTGGTCACGGGTTGGGGCTCGGCGGTCTACGCTGCGCAAGTTCGTCCAGGGGACACTGTGGCCGTCGTAGGTATCGGCGGAATTGGAGCGAATGCCATTCAGGGTGCCCGATTGGCTGGAGCAAAGCGCATCATTGCGATTGATCCGATTGAGTTCAAACGCGAAAAAGCCATGGAGTTTGGAGCCACACATACGGCCGCTTCGATGACTGAGGCAGTGGCTTTGCTACAAGAAGTGACGTGGGGGACGATGGCCAATAAGGTCATCATGACCATGGGCGTGGGTTCTGGAGCGGTGATGGCCGAGGCCATGGCCTTGGCTTCCAAGCGTGGCAGAGTGGTCGTGACCAATATTCACCCGGCCATGGAGATGAGTGTCACGATGAACCTCCTTGATGTCACGCTGATGGAAAAGCAGGTCGTGGGCTCCTTGTTTGGATCGGGTAACCCAAGAGCGGACATTCCTAAGTTGGCGAGTTTGTACCGCGAGGGACAATTGGACCTCGACGGTCTGGTGACTCGCACCTACAGCCTTGAAGGTGTGAACGATGGCTATGAGGCGATGCGCAAGGGTGAAAACATCCGTGGTGTGCTTGTTTACGACTGACTTGTCGGCAACTCGCCTAGAACCTTTGGGTTGAGGGAGAGTATCGTTGAGAAGGTAGCCACCAAAGTGGAACCAACAGGGGAGCTCATCATGTCTGGAATTCGTAAGTCAAAAGCTGCTGTGTTGTGGGGTTTGAACCAGCAATGGAAGATTGAAGAGATCGAAATCCATCCTCCAAAAACTGGAGAGGTGATCGTTCATTGGCGGGCCGCTGGATTGTGTCACAGTGATGAGCACTTGGTCACTGGCGACATGGTTCCACCAGAAGAATTTTGGCCTCTCATGGGTATCGAAAGTTTCTTTCCCATCATCGGTGGTCATGAAGGCGCTGGAGTTGTCGTTGAGGTTGGCCCTGGAGTTTCGAGCGTTGTTGTTGGCGATCATGTCTCGGCTTCATTTGTACCATCGTGCGGACGTTGCCGTTATTGCAGCACGGGTCGTCAGAACCTTTGCGACAACGGAGCCAAAACTTTTGTTGGTGGAATGATTACCGATGACACTCATCGCCATTTTATCAACGGCAAACCTGTGACCTTGATGGCCAAGGTGGGAACATTCTCCGAATATGCCTGTGTCAGCGAGCAGTCAATTATCAAAGTTGAAAAAGACATCCCCTTGGAATGCGTGGCCTTGGTGTCATGTGGTGTGGCCACTGGTTGGGGTTCAGCAGTGAATCGTGCTGCCACACAACCGGGAGACACTGTCGTAGTTGTAGGTATTGGTGGCATCGGAATGAACGCTGTGCAGGGCGCGCGAATGGCCGGTGCTAAGCGCATCATCGCTATCGATCCTCTTGAGTTTAAGCGTGAAAAAGCTATGGAGTTCGGGGCCACTCACACTTTTCCTTCAATGGCTGAAGCCATGATGTCAGTCATGGAGATGACCTATGGCCAGATGGCCGATCGGGTCATCATGACTCCAGGTGTTTTGCATGGCGAGATGATGGGCGAAGCGATGAACTTGGCTGGCAAGGGCAGCACGGTTGTGGTCACTGCTATCTCGCCGATGACCAGCGAGGTCGCCAACATCAACTTGTTCCAGTTAGCAATGTGGAATAAAGAGATCAAAGGAACGATTTTTGGTTCAATGAACCCGCGTGCTGATATTCCAGCATTGCTTGATATGTACCGTGCTGGTCAACTGAAGCTTGATGAACTGGTGACCAATACATACAAGCTTGAACATATCAACGAAGGTTATGAAGCGATGCGCGACGGCACGAATATTCGTGGCGTTATTGTCAACGCCTGATTCTCCTTCTGATATGACTCAATCATCTCGGAGTTCATTGATTGCGGCGCTTGAGGGCACTGTCATTGGTCGCCGTCGCGAAGTTGAACTGGTCGTGGCCGCCCTTGATGCTGATCGACATGTACTGCTTGAAGGTCCACCAGGAACAGGCAAGAGCACTCTCTTGCGTGCTGTGGCTGAAGGTTTGAGCATTGGTTTTGTTTTTGTTGAGGGTAATGCCGAACTCACTCCAGCGCGTTTGGTCGGTCATTTTGATCCCGCTCGAGTGCTCTCTGATGGCTATGACCCCGACGTTTTTGTGGACGGTCCTTTAATTACGGCGATGCGCGATGGGGCATTGCTGTATGTCGAAGAAATTAACCGTATCCCCGAAGAAACATTAAATGTTTTGATCACCGTGATGAGTGAAGGTGAATTGAATGTGCCACGTTATGGTCGCGTCGCAGCCACAACCGGTTTTCGCTTAGTTGCTGCAATGAATCCGTTTGATGCAGTAGGAACGGCGCGCATCTCTGGAGCGATTTATGATCGCGTGTGTCGCGTGTCCGTGGGCTATCAGTCAGCTGAAGTTGAACAGCAGATTGCCTCTCGTGGAGTCCGGGGTTTACCAGCAGGTTGGCTTGACAAGGTAGTTGAACTTGTGAGGCGGACGCGCAACCATAGTGAACTACGTGTTGGTTCATCAGTGCGTGGAGCGATTGACATGGCTGCCGTCGCAGTTTCTTTGGCGTCCGTACGAGCTTCCAAGGTCACTGACCCTGCCGTGGGACTTGATGCTGCATTGGTGGCATTGTCGGGTCGGGTGCGTGTGCGCGAGGGCAGTGCGCGCACCTCTGAAGAGATCATCAGTGAACTGTGGAATGAGGTGTTTGCACCAACATCGCCGGGCGAAGCGGGAAAAGTGAACGCCCCGACGGGGGCGACCCCTTAGTCAAAGAGGGTGCCGCCGCCGATGATGCGGTGAGTGAAGCGTCAAAGAAAACTTTGTCGCGACGCGAGTTGTCGCGCCATCCGCAATTTGAACAGGTCTCTCCAGAAGTTGGTGAACTTGATGAGTCTGCCGTGGACGAAGCCCTGAAAGAAGATCCCGACGCGATGTTGGCGTTGTTGGCTGATCTCACCGGCGCCACAGATCAGAAGTTGCGAGAGTTAGCAAAGCGTTTGGCGGGTCGTTTGTTCTTGGACGTCTCACGGCGAGGACCAGTGACACCCCGCGGTATTGGCAAGATTGTCACTCGCCCTTATAGTCCAGACGCTGGTGACATCGATCTTGATGCCTCAATACACGCCATTCTCGAGGCCCACGCAGCACATCAGGCCATTGATCCGGAAGGTCTCAAGGTCCGCAGTTGGGCACGACCCGGAACGGCGATTTCTTTATTAGTAGATCGCAGTGGTTCGATGGGAGGAAAACCTTTGGCTACGAGCGCCATGGCGGCGGCAGCGATTGCCTGGCGCAGTCCGTCTGATTACAGCGTGATTGCTTTTGGCAAAGATGTCGTCGTCGCCAAAGGCCAAACATTGACGAAGTCCAGCGAAGAGGTGATCAATGATGTGTTGGCTTTACGCGGTTTTGGCACCACAGATCTTGCAGGAGCGCTACGTGGTGCCGGAGAACAGTTATCGCGCACGCGAGCGGGTCGGCGAATCACGGTGATCCTCAGTGACTGTCGCGCCACGGTTGCCGGTGATGTGCAGGCGGCAGCGCTGGCCTTGGATGAAGTGGTCATTCTTGCACCATGTGGTGATGATGCGGAGGCTCAAGTTTTGGCATGGCAAGTCGGTGCGCGCATCGCCTGCATCGATGGACCAAGTGACATTCCTGCGGCCTTACAAGCGGTTCTTGGGGACTAACGGCAAGAAGGATCGTCGGGTGGGACAACGCCGACACTGTTTGAGTCGACATAGACAGGCAGCAATGTCGTGGTCACTGCAGGTTTGATAGTTGTTTGAGTGTTTGACGGGACCGTCGTTGTTGGCGGTTTTGTCGTTGCTGTCGTAGTTGGTGCAAAGATTTGATCGGGGGCATCAACCAAACGTGCTCGGCCCTGAAAAACGGCGAGGACCGCTTTCATATTTTCCCCGTCGAGTGCGGGCTCAATCACGGATTGACCAGCGATCTTTGTGCCTCTACCTTCAATTTGATATGTCTGCATTGTTGAAGGATCAAGATTCTTCATCCCCGTTGCGATATCAAGAATCTTGCCGACAGTGAGACCGCTATCGGTAATGACATATCGCAGACCTGTATCAACAAGACTTTTAGCAATTCTCGGATTGCCAACAGATTTATCGAGCGCTTTCTGGATAGCTCTACGTAAGAAGTCTTGCTGGCGCGAAATCCGACCACGGTCGGACGCGGGATCTTCCGACCAAGTTTTTGTAGTTGCTTTGTAGTAGTAGAAATGGCGTGAACGGACATATGCCAAGCCTTCTTCGCCGCCAAAGGTGTGGCATCCCGCAGTTTCAATGAGTAGTTTCGTTTGTTTATCTCTGACTGGTGATGCAAAGGGAACCCGCACGCCACCGATTGCATCAACAATTTCCTTAAATGCGCAAAAGTCGACATTGATGTAGTGATCAACCATCAAACCAAAGTTGTCAAAGATGGTCAAAATCAATTCATTGGGATCATCGCGGTTGAATGCACTGTTGATTCGGCTCTTGGTTGCTCGGCCGCCAATGCGCACCCATAGGTCGCGCGGGAACGAAAGAATGGCAGCAGCATTGGTCGTCGGATCTAAACGCAGAATCATGATCGTGTCCGAGCGCTCGCCGATACCGCTACGGTCGCCGAAGGCATCTGCGTAGGGAGAATTCGGATCTATGCAGGCCCCATTGTCGCTACCAGTGATCAAGATATTCTTTGCCGTGAGATCCACCGGCATCAACGAATCATCGATCACTGGAAGTCCCGTTGTTGGGTCAAGTGGCTCGCCGGCGGTGGGTAACGTCAGGGTTGGGATTCCCTCGGAGCCAGGGATGTCGACAACTTTGCGATCGTTAGCTTTCTCGTTGCTGTAATAGATCCCGATCGCAGTACCAAAGCAAGCAAATATCACAAAGATATTCATCGTCAGGACGAGGCGCTGAGACAAAGTCCGCCG
>SYDZ01000114.1 GCA_005801025.1 Actinomycetota bacterium | reverse complement strand
TTTCATCTGCTCCCATGGGCACCTGCATACGATGCGCCACCAAATCAGTGAATGCTTCGCCTCGTTGCGCCTTTCCAGCGATAACAACCCAAGGGGCAGCATCGCGGTCGAGGCGCGTCAGCCACTCGGGCATGGCATGACGCAAGTCCATCAGGATGCCTTCGCTGCTGTGACCGAGACCTTGTCAATGAGCAATGCATCCAATATGTCCGTGGCAAGTTTGCCGAAAACCAGGCCGGCCGCTCGCTCCATGGTGAATCCCTGCTTGACCAATTGGTCAAATGCCATGAATGAGCGAACGCTAAAGCGACGTTCCTTATCTGCATCAACAGCTGCCGCTGCTGGGGCTCGTAGGTATGGGGAGAGTTGTGTCAGTGCTCCAGGGTGGGGTCGGTTGATACGAATGGCGATCGGGAAACGATCACGCAGAGCAACTGGTAGGTCGCGCATATTTTCAATATTCGTCGTCATGATCACTGAGAAGCCGCGCAGGGGTTTGAAGACTTTGCCGGAATCCGGATGTTGCCACGAAGCACTTTCGCGGTTGTCGAACATGTTCAGCAATAGAGAGAGCACATCACCTGCGGCACGATCGATTTCGTCAGCGACGATCCGACCACCACGAAGGCCATCTCCTTGCCAAGCTTTGAGCACACTTCCGTCAAGCCATTTCCATGTTCCGTTAGCTGTCGGCATGAAGTGGCCAGTGACATCGGCAGCAGTCATGTCCTCGTTGCATATCAGACGAAACGCGCCACCTTCGACATCGCCGACGTTGAGCCCAGCAAAGGTCTTGCCAGTTCCTGGAGGCCCGAACAAAATCAAGCGATCAATGCCAGCGGCGAGGGCGTCGTTGACGTCTTGCCAGCACTGTGGAAGTTCTAGACCTTGCTCTTTAGGTTTGACTGTGGCTCGGGTGGGTTTCGTCATGGATGGTCCCTTTCTTGATGTGCCATGTTCCAGTGTGGGAGTAGATGCTCGTGTCTCGGAATCTGTTGCTGTCGGGCCACCGAGCGAGATCACTCGGTGACCCATTGCTGCAGTTGCCTCAGGCTTCATCGGCGTCATTATTTCCCAGGGTGAAAATTGAGTTCCGAACCGCCAAGCGCTCCATGGGCGGCAGCACACTCAGGAGACGAAGGGAATGGGAGGCGGTTGACAGGGCGTAAGCCATGCCCTCTTTTGAGGCCTCGAAATTCATGGTGTTGCCTTTCTCAAAGGAAAGTCCGCCGCCGGTTTCAAAGGAGTCTTGATTCGCCCCTAAGAATACGAAAACCCAGCCTTGGGCTTTGCGCTCGTCAATCAGATTGAAAATGTCTTTTTGGCTGTATCGGCGACTGGCGTTCTCGCCTCCATCGGTAAAGATCACGATGACTTGCGACTCTGGGGTTTTACCAGCAGCGACACGCTTGGCGATGCGGGTGTCAGCTTTGTCAATGACGAGTCCAATCGCATCGTACAAAGGAGTGCATCCGTTAATGATGTAGTCCTCTGGGGTGATGGGACGGGCCTTTTTGACATCGGTCAGCTTCAAAATGCTGCGGATACCGGCGGCGTCGTCGGCGCTGGCTGGGAACTGAACGATGCTGACCTTCGAGTTAGCTGGTGACTTGGCCTGTTCGGCGATGAAGTCATTGAGTCCTGTGATCACAGTGGCATGGAGGTGACTCATTGAACCGCTGGCATCAGCGACTATCGAGATGAAAGTGTCCTGCAGGACGGTTGCGGTATCGGGCAGTTTTTGGGTCTTTGTCTTGGTCATGATTTTCCTTTTGTTTGTAGGTTGTTTTGCTCTTCAGAAGTACTAACGATCATGAGGTTCAAAAATGTGCATCATTGAATTTCTTTTTTCAGACCGCAGCGGTCGGGTCATGGAGCGATATGCACTGACGCTTTTGGATGCCGACTTGAGCGCATCTCGAAGACCAGTAGGTGAAGATTCAAAGGTCAAACTGTCGCCGCGAGTGATTCCTATTTTGGCTGCCTCAGTCCAGGCCTCCTGATTACTGCCGAGGAAAATGAAGGCCCATCCATCGGCTTGCAGACGTTCAATATGCTGAAAAACAGACTCTCTGTGATGCCAGCGTGAGGCGTTTTCTTGTCCATCAGTGATGATCACGACGAGTGGGTCTTGGCAAGGGAACCCCTGACCGATTCGTTCGTTGTTGTCTGTTTCGGCGCGTCGTAATAGCTCGCCGAGGCTGTCGTACAGCGGAGTATTGCCGTTTGGGGAGTAATCATCAGGGGTAAAAGAGACAAGGGCGCCGGCGGCAACATCGTCCACCAAAACAGTGATCACGCCATCAGCCTTGCGAGAGTAGGGAACGCTGGGAAAGGTGTGAATGCTGATGGCCGTTGCGGGATCGGTAGCGGCCTGTTCGGCGACAAAAGCATTGAGGCTCTCCACAACATTGAGTTGCAGAGATTCCATCGATCCAGAGGAATCAACGAGCACCCAAATTCGTACGGGGGCGGTTTCAGGTTGTGGGGGAACGCTTGGCTTTTCAGTGGTCATATACGAAAGAACGAATGGTCCCGTGCAAAATGTGCAGCATCGGCGGAAATCTGACTGGAAAAGTTAGTCAGTGTTGAGGCACCGCATGACTTCATCATCAACGAGACACGTTGTGGCAATGACTGATCCATGTCGGTAGACAAATTCGCCGTGTTCATCATTGATAATGACGGGTCGAAGACGTGGGCCTCCGCCGTACAGTAAAACGGGAAGTCTCTGCCACGAGCGCCAGCGCATTGCCAAAGTAATTTTCCTTAAGACCGTGCTCTGTGAATGGGGTATGGCTGGATCTAGTAGTCGGCGCGCATCAAGAACCAATTGAGCGCCTTGCTTGGCAGTGTCAACCCAGGGTTCACAACCCGCCTCGAGACCGAGTGGATTCATGTCGACAACTGCCTGCCACCAGTCATCTGTTGGACGGGCACCTGGCCAATGTGGATCATCAGGAAACGCCGTGCAGCAGGCAAACTCGGTCCATCCATGTTGATCAACAAAGTTCAACCACGCCGAGTACGGCTCACCATCATTCACCCACGCTAAAGCGCTGACCAAAGTTGGCTGCGACGCAGTGGCGAACTCCATGGGATTGATCAGCAATCCTGTTATCTCCGAACGCAACGCTGGTTCGCGTCCAGCGTATGGGCCGAGATGTAGAGCCTCGCTCATCATGGCGTCATTAACGGGCGTGTTATCCCACAATAATGGTTTGCGCCCACGACATGCCTGAGTGCGTTGACGCGCTTCGTGTGCATCAATGGAATCGTTAACGACATGGACGCCTGTCCACATCACTAACACCTCTGGGTGGAGGCCCTCAATCAACTGTTCAAGGTATGGCGATGAGGTGAT
>SYDZ01000113.1 GCA_005801025.1 Actinomycetota bacterium | reverse complement strand
CTACTTGAACTTCTTGTTCGTAACAATGGCATTGTTTTAGATCACTCGATGATCTACGACCGCATTTGGGGCTACGACTTCGGACCTGAGTCAAAGAACTTGGCGGTTTACATTGGTTACATTCGCCGCAAGGTTGATATAGAAGGTGAAAAGCGACTGATTCATACAGTGCGTGGAGTTGGTTACACCGCCAGGATTTCGCAGTCATGAGTTTGCGATGGAAGTTGATGCTGTTGCTCGTTGTCATTGTTGGCGGGGTCACCACATCGGTCGGAATCATCTCGTATCAATCAACCGAAGATCGCATGATGACCGAGATTGATAACTCTCTCGGCACTGCGACAAATGTTCTTTTGAACCGCCGAGATTCAAATCGCCCAGGTCGACAAAACGATGGCAGAATGATTGTGATCCCCGATCGTCCACTGGGCATTGAGCAATATGTTGTGCAACTGACCGATCGCAATGGAAATATTCTTGCTACAACGACCGGTATTTCTCTTCCCCCAATGCAGCTGAGCGTTGATAATCAAGGAATTGAGAGACCAGTCATTGCAACATTGACTGGCGCAGATGGTATTCAATATCGAGTACGAGCCAAAGGTTTTTCGGTAGGAATCGTGCAACTGGGACGCGATCTGAGCGAGGTCGAGAATGTATTGACTGATTTACGCTCGCGAACAGTTTTAACCGGAGTGATTGTTGCATTGCTTTCGGCAATTCTTGGGTGGGTGATCGCGGCGAGTATGACCTCACGTTTGCGCAAACTGTCAGTTGCTGCCGAACATGTTGCAACTACCGGAAAGTTTGATATTGATACTCCTTCCTCGGGCCGGGATGAAACAGCACGACTTGCTCGTTCGTTCAAAGAAATGCTTGAAGCATTGTCACGGTCAAAAGAACAGCAAAAGCGCTTAGTTCAAGATGCTGGCCACGAACTTCGCACGCCGCTCACCAGCATGCGTACAAATCTTGATGTGATGCGCCGCCATCCCAATATGGACCAAGCGATGCGCGAACAAATCATGATTGATCTTGAACGTGATGCCGGAGATATGGCGGCCTTAGTTGAAGAAGTTGTTGCAATTGCTGCCGAGCGACACAGTAATGAACTTCCGGAACCCATTGAAATGAATAGCGTTACGCAATCAATTGTTGAACGTGCGTCGCGACGAAGCGGTCGTGACATTGTTGTCAACGCTGATGATTCAATTGTGATCGCGAACCATCACATGTTTGATCGAGCTGTTTCTAATCTCATTGATAACGCCTTGAAGTTTGATACGTCGTCCCATCAGATTGAAGTGATGATTCACAATGGTTCGTTAACAGTGGGCGATCGTGGTATCGGAATTCCTGAAGATGAAGTGCAACTCATCTTTGAGCGCTTCCATCGCTCAGCCGCATCACGTTCGATGCCAGGTTCGGGTCTTGGATTGTCAATCGTTGCTGATTTCGCCCACGCTCATGATGGCTCGGTCTTTGCCCGTAACCGTGTTGGCGGAGGAGCCGAAATCGGATTCTCCCTGCCCACAGCCCATAAAACGGGTCAGCCCGCCTGACTCTGGGTTGATTGGGTCTCTTACCTAGTCCCAAAAACTCTCACCTTGTTCTCACATTGGTTAGGTTTACTTCTCACCTAGGAGTTGCAATCTGTATTCATACCGATCGGAAGCCCCCCGACGATCGGTTGACAACAAAAAGCAAACACTCAACCAAACTCAACTCAAAGGAACTGAACAATCATGGAAACGAATTACACAAAACCAAAGACCAAGAAATTTGCAGTCATCGGAATCACTGCCGGTTTGTTGCTCGGAGCCGGCGGCGGACTCTTGATGAATCTGCCCGGTGGCGCCAGCGCCAATTCAGTCACTCCTCAGGCCATCTCAGTGAACGACAGCAGCACCACAACGAAGTCGGCAGATCGTGGAGCCAAGCTTCGTGAAACGTTGCAGGCCCTTGTTGCCAACGGGACCATCGATGCATCAGATGTCAATGCGATCGTGACAGCGTTGTCAACGAAGCCCACGACCCCTCCGGCTGCCGACACCACTGGTGCTCGCCCCGACAAGGCCACAATGTTGAAGGCTCGCCTTCAGACTTTGGTGGACGATGGCGCCCTGACCTCAAGCCAGCTTGATGCCGTTGTCGTCGCACTTGAAGCCGCTCGCCCGATGGGTGGCGGCATGGGTGGACATGGTCGTGGTCATGGTGGACCTGGTAGGGGTGGCGTTCGTGGTGAAAAGCGCCAAGAGATGCTGACCACAGCCGCCGACACCATTGGCATCACCGCTGACGAGCTCATTCAGGCATTGCACGGCGGACAGACCATCGCCCAGGTCGCTGAAGCCAACGGCAAATCAGTGCAGTCGGTCATTGATGCTTTGGTCGCTCAGGCTTCGGCCAATCTCTCTCAGCGCATCACCGACATGGTGAACGGTGTGAAGCCAGCGACTCCGACTGACCCTGCAGGTGCAACTGCTGGGACCTGATAGGCCCAGGCTCGTTCGCAAACTCATAAATTTCTGCCGTTACCTGATCTGGTGGTGGATAGCGATTCTGGTCAAACAGATGGCGCTATCTGCCACCAGATTTTATTTTTGAATCGTCCTGTCCCTAGAACACCCGTTCTCTAGGATGGCATCTTCATGAATGACAACGGAAGCCTTTTCAACGATGCCGACCTGTTTGGATCTGCCGAATCAGCGGTTCGCGAAACGCGCCAAGCCGAGACTGAAAGTGCCCCATACGCGGCGCGCTATTCAAACTCGCGTATCAAGCCGATTTCTTTAGATGGCCTCAACCCGATGCAGCGCGAGGCTGCCGAACACGTTGATGGCCCGCTGTTAGTTGTGGCTGGTGCGGGTAGTGGTAAGACCCGAGTTTTAACGCACCGTATTGCTCATCTCATTTCAAATCATGGCGTCAGTCCGATGAATATTTTGGCAATTACGTTCACCAATAAAGCGGCCGGTGAAATGAAGCATCGTGTTGAGTCGCTCATTGGACCAGTCGCGAAATCAATGTGGGTGTCAACGTTCCACTCGGCGTGCGTGCGTATTTTGCGAGTTCATGCTGAGCGTATTGGTTACCCCAAAACATTCAGTATTTACGATCAAGCCGACGCGCAACGTCTCACCGGTTATGTCATTCGCGATATGGGTCTTGATGTCAAGCGCTTCACTCCGCGAGGCGTGCATGCAGTGATTTCGAATTGGAAAAACGAATTGGTGTCGCCAACGCAGGCGGCCGAGCGAGCAGCACACATCTTTGACCGTAAGCACTCCGAGATTTATCGTGAATATCAAGAGCGATTACTCAAGGCTGGCGCAATGGACTTTGACGACCTGTTGGTCAATGTGGTGCGATTGTTCCGCATGCACACCGATGTGTTGGCGTCGTATCAAGATCGTTTCAAGTACATCTTGGTCGACGAATATCAAGACACAAATATCGCTCAAAATGAAATTGTGCTCAGCTTGGCGGCCCGTCATCACAATGTGTGCGTGGTGGGAGACACCGATCAGTCAATTTATGCATTTCGCGGTGCTGACTTCCGCAATATTGGGCAGTTTGAAGATGCCTTTGACGAAGTAAGCGTGGTTGTTCTTGAGCAGAACTATCGCAGCACACAAAACATTCTTGATGCTGCCAATGCAGTCATTGCACAAAACTTCGCCCGCAAGCCGAAAGAACTTTGGACCGAAACTGGTCCAGGTGATGCCATCGTGCGCTTTCATGCCGACGATGAAGGTGACGAAGCTGCCTACGTGGCGCGCACAATGAAAACTTTGTTTACGGGCGGTTGTAAGTGGGGAGACATGGCGGTTTTTTATCGCACCAATCCGCAGAGCCGAGTCATTGAAGAAATTCTCATGCGCTTCGGCATTCCATACAAAGTGGTCGGTGGCACACGTTTTTATGACCGTCGTGAAGTCAAAGACGCGGTTGCGTATTTGCGTGTTGTCACTAACCCGCTTGATGAAGTAAGCGTGAAGCGCGTGCTGAACATTCCGAAGCGTGGAGTTGGCGATACAAGCATCAGCCGCCTTGATGTCTTTGCTCGTGATGAAAACATCAGCTTCTTTGAGGCGTTGCGTCGAGCCAGTGAAGCTGGAGTATCAGGGGCCGCTCGACGAGGTATTGAGTCGTTTGTGGCAGTGATTGAATAGGTATCCACTCAGGAAGAACAAAGTCCAGGCGGATTACTTGAGGCAGTGATGGAGAAGTCTGGGTATCGCACCGAGTTTGAGTCTGATGATTCTGTTGAAGCCGCTGGTCGCTTAGAAAATCTCGATGAGTTGGTTTCTTCGGCGAAAGAGTTCGCCAAGGTTGACGAGTTTCTTGAACAAGTTTCACTTGTGGCTGATAGCGATGACCTTGGTGATGATGAAAAGGTAGTGCTGATGACGATGCATGCCGCTAAGGGCCTTGAGTTTCCTGTGGTCTTCATTGTCGGTGTTGAAGAAGGTTTATTCCCGCACAGCCGTGCCCTCGTTGACCCTCAAGAACTTGAAGAAGAACGGCGTTTGGCCTACGTCGGCATTACCCGTGCCCGTGAAAGATTGTTCCTCACTCACGCTTGGAGCCGACAACAGTTTGGATCAACTCAATACAACCCACCCTCACGATTCTTAGATGAGATTCCCGATACCTTGGTACAGCATGAAGGCAATGTCAAAAATCGTTCGACAGCGCGCCTCACACGAGATGACGATTGGGGCCGTACAAAAGTTAGTTCCTTTGACCCCGATGACGAGTTTCGTGAGCGTCAGGTTGATGCGGCTTTAGCCGCGGGACGTTCAACCCCTCACCGTCAACCACAGCAGACAAATACTCAGGAAATTGGTTTGCGCGTCGGGGATAGTGTCGAACACGCCGTTTTTGGTGAGGGCATCGTGATTGACATCACCGGTTCGGGGGATAAAACCGAGGCCGTGGTCAATTTCCGTGAAAAAGGCCGCAAGCATCTGTTGCTGGCATGGGCCCCGCTGAAAAAAGTCTGAGTATATTCTTCGCTCAGACCAGCTCGGCGTGGTTGAATCGGAGTATGAAGGTTGCACTCTTAGTTGAAAGCCTCACGGGGAACACATGGAAGGCTGCCGAACTCATCGCCGGCAATCTGCAGCAAGAAGGTTGGACGATCACTGGTCTCAACCCTGTCAAGAAGCCTGATCATTTAGCCCTGCAGGCGGCTGATCTGATTGTGGTCGGCACATGGGTGCACGGGGCATTTATCGTCGGTCAAAGTCCTTGGGGTATCGGCAACATCAATGCTCTGCCTGCCATCACTGGCAAGCGTGCGGCCACTTTTTGTACCTTCGCTTTGAATCCAGGCAAAACACTTGGGGCGATGGAAAAGTCAGTTCATCGTTTGGGCGCCGATGTCATCGGCGGCATGGCTTTGCATCGCGCCAAAATTGAAGCACACAGCGAAGAGTTTGCAGCGCGTCTGATGAGCGCTCTAGCTGTTGCCTGAGTGATGCGCCAGCTCACTGTTGCCGCTCTGCAGATGTCGATGACGAATGTCATCTCTGAAAATATTGCGACGGCAGATCGTCTTGTGCGTGAAGCATCTGCTCGTGGCGCACATCTCATTTTGATTCCCGAGCTGTTTGAGGGTCACTATTTTTGCGAAGATCAGCGCACTGAGCATTTTGCGCGGGCCAAACCTTTAGTTGGACATCCGACTATTGAGCATTTCCAGAAATTGGCGCGTGAACTGTCGGTCGTCATTCCAGTGAGTTTTTATGAGCGGGATGGAAACGCGCTATACAACTCGTGCGCGATCATTGACGCTGACGGAATGGTCCTCGGTGTGTATCGCAAAAGTCATATCCCCGACGGCCCGGGATATTCGGAGAAGTTTTATTTCAGACCCGGTGATACGGGATACACAGTGTGGGACACGGCAGTGGGTCGTATCGGCGTGGCCATATGTTGGGATCAGTGGTTTCCTGAGGTAGCGCGGGCTTTGGTTCTAGGCGGAGCGGAGATTGTTTTATATCCGACTGCCATCGGCAGTGAACCGATGGACGCATCACTTGATTCGGCGGCTCATTGGCAACGAGTCATGCAAGGCCATGCTGGTGCGAATTTGGTCCCGGTTGTGGCAGCCAATCGTGTGGGTGTTGAGCGAGGATCGCGTTTTACTCTGACATTTTACGGCTCATCTTTTATTGCTGGTCCGACAGGTGAGATACTCGTGGAAGCGGACCGCGTCAGCGAGGCCGTTTTAATGTCAACGTTTGATCTTGACGAAGTGGCCGAGATGCGAACTGGCTGGGGAGTGTTTCGCGACCGTCGCACCGATTTGGATTAATTGACCTTTGAGATAGTTTCGCCTTAACTCGCGCAAAGCCGATCGCAACTTGGTCGCATTGCGCGTCAACTCGGGAGAAGCCGGCGTCGTCTTGGTCGAGGGTGTCGGTAAGTTTGGTGGTGAGGCGAAAACGTCCTACTTGATCAACGCTATTGTGTCCTCTTTTTTCGTTGGGTTCAGGTCCTAACAATGTGGGCGCGACCTAGCAGAAAACGGCGAGGTGCTCGTATGGAGGGTCAAGCAAGATCTGGTCTGGACTTAGACTGGTGCATCACACTCGCGACGCATGGCGTCGGGAGTCGGCAGACTGTCCCACAAATCGGCGAGAAGGTCATCTCGTGTGGAGCGATAAGTGCTGTCATCCCACAGGTTGATCTGCTGCAGGGGATCATTAGCCAGGTTGTATAACTCGCCTTCGGTGCCATTGTGCAGGCTTCCAGGCAAGCAGGCGGTTGCCACCCAACCATCGCGACAGATCGTTCGCAATCCCACGATTTTGCCGAACAGAACGCTGTCCCATTCGGTGAGGACTCGTTCGTGACCAAGAGATTTGGCATCCTCGTCATTCACGGGGAGTCGTGGTGCTTCAACGTAAGTCGGTTGGGGGAGGCCGGCAATTTCGCAGAACGTAGCCGCTAGGCAAATGTGTCCAACGGGTGCGGTCACGGTTGCTGGATCAACGCCAGCCGACGGCGCTGGTCGCCAAATCAGTGGTACACGCATCAGTGAATCAACATGGTATGGGCCCTTGAACAGCAAGCCGAAGTCTCCTTGAAATTCACCGTGATCGGTGGAGACTAAGACATCGGTGTCGGCGCCCCAACCTCGGCTTTCAACATGTTTCATCAAACGCCCAACGGCCTCGTCAATGAGTTCGTTTTCAATATGGGTCAGAGCGTTGATTTCGCGGACTTGGTCTTCGGTGAGAGTGTTCGGGACCCATCGCCGTGGCGCTTCATAGTTGGAGACGAAATCTCCGTCATACCATTTGCGCCACTGCGCTGGTTTGGCATCAAGAATCGCTTCGCGTTGCGCGCGATCCACTGGGAACCCAACGGGAAGATCTACATCTCGCCAGTTCACGCGATGTAGTTCAGATGCTGGAGGATCCCACGGATGGTGTGGATCAGGAAAACTCACCCAGCAAAACCAATCGGCATCGGGGTCAAGCGATTCCAGCCAAGCAATGGCCCGATCGGCAACCCAATCAGTGTGATACCACTCGCGCGGGATGTTATTGACGTGGGCTTGGGGAGCACCAGTGTTGGTGCCACCGAGGGCACTCACCTGAAGTTCCATATCCAGCACGCGGTAGTACATGGGAACCGCCTCTGGATGATTTTTCATCAACCATTGGGCGTAGTGAAATGTTCCCATGCCACCATGAGCGGCGGATTCCATATGGTCGAAACCGCGATGCAGATATCCGTCTTCAATAAGCGAGTACGCGCCCGAGGCTGCCAATTGATTTTCAGCGAAGCGCAAGAATGGGTCGAGGAAAGGTTCAAAATGGGCCTTGCCAATGAGTGCCGTTTTATATCCGGCATCGTGCAAGGTGCTCGCCACACTCGGGGCATCAACGGGAAGTGGAACTCCGTTCATCCACACGCCGTGGGTGGACACGTGCTGACCAGTAATCATGGTAGAACGCGAAGGCATGCACACAACGTTTTGTGGGTGGGCGCGGTTGTAGTTGATTCCGTGGGCTGCCAGGGCATCAATGTTAGGAGTGCGGGCAATCAGACCACCGTTACATCCGAGTGCATCAAAGCGCTGTTGGTCGGTGGTGATAAATAATATTTTGCGTCCCATTAACTCACTCCAT
>SYDZ01000112.1 GCA_005801025.1 Actinomycetota bacterium | reverse complement strand
GCCCCACGATGGCGGGGTTTACGGTTTTTAGTTAAGTTACTTGTCACTGTTTCTCAAGCGAACTAATTTTTGGGCGTGATGTCAATCTCTGAAACTGTTGCCCACAACCGATACCTCTCGGGGAACTACGCCCCCGTATTAGACGAGTTAACTGCCTTTGACTTACAGATCATTGGCGAACTGCCGACTGAATTGAATGGTCGCTATCTGCGCAATGGACCCAATCCTATGGTGGACGTTGATCCAGCGACCCATCACTGGTTTATGGGTGACGGAATGGTGCACGGCATTCGCTTACGAGAAGGGCGCGCTGAGTGGTACCGCAATCGATATGTCGGATCTACCGCGGTGCATGCAGCGCGTGGTTTGCCTGATATCTCGGGACGTAATTGGAATAACTCGTCGTTTGGTCCCAACACCAACGTCGGATCTTTTGCTGGCACCACATGGGCGATGGTTGAAGCTGGTGGTTGTCCAGTGGAATTGACAGATGAGCTTGAAACAGTCGGACGTAACGACTTCTTTGGAACCTTGCCCGGAGCATTCACTGCGCATCCAAAAATTGATCCCGTGACCGGCGAGATGCATGCAATCGTTTATGCATGGGCTGAATGGATGGATCATGTGCAGTATGTGCGCGTTGGTAAAGACGGTCGTGTGAATCGCACGGTGGACATTCCTTTGCCGGGTATGTCAATGGTGCATGACATGTCAATCACTGATCGTTATGTCGTTGTCTACGATCAACCAGTATTGGTTGATTTCGACCTGGCGTTTGCTGGACGTTTCCCATTCAGATGGAACGCCGAGTATGGCAATCGTGTGGGGCTGATGCCTCGTGAAGGAACAGCGGCGGACATCGTATGGATTGATGTGCCTATTGGCTATGTATTCCATCCGATGAACGCATACGACACGCCTGATGGCAAGGTTGTGCTCGATGTGAGTTTCTACGACGTCATGATGCGTGATGATTTGCTCGGCCCGTTCGGCGACGCATTGCCGCGACTCAAGCGTTGGGAGATAGATCCCATGACCAAGCGGGTGTCAGTGACCACAATTGATTCATCTGCTAATGAATTCCCCCGACATCGTGGATCACTGACTGGTCAGATGTATCGCTACGGTTATTGCGCTCAGGTTGACCTAGGTTCGATGCACTGGCCAACTGTGAAGCATGACCTGGTCACTGGTGAGCGCAAAGTTTTTGATCACGGCGTATCGCGAGCAGCAGGTGAGCCAGTGTTTATCGCTCGACCAGGTAGCAGCGACGAAGATGATGGCTGGTTAGTGACTTTTGTGCACGACGGATCAAACGACTCAACTGAATTTGTCGTGCTTGATGCGCAGGACTTTGATCGGGGATACGTCGCCCAGGTGAAGTTGCCTGCACGAGTGCCGTTTGGTTTTCACGGGAACTGGTGCCCCGACAGAAGCTGACTCAGCGGGCGTTATCGCCGAAGCGGTACTCGTAAGTCAGTTCGTCGATGCGAGCTTTGTAACCAGCATCAATGGGTGCGCCGACGGCAGTTACGGGGTCGGCGATTTGGTCGGGACGACTGGCGCCAATGATTGGTGAAGTGATCGTTGGGTTGGCGAGTACCCACTGGACGGCCAAAGTCGCCATAGAAACTCCGGCTTCTTCAGCGATCGGACGTAACTGATCAACGGTGTCAAACATGCGCTCATGCCAATAGCGATCTTGGTATCGACCTGCGGCGGACCCAAGAGTGAAGCGTCCACCTTCGGTCGGCGCTCCACGCATGTGTTTGCCGCTCAAGAAGCCACCGGCGAGAGGGTTATATGGGATGACTGCAATGTTTTCCTCTGCGCACAGCGGAAATAGTTCGCGTTCATTTTCGCGGAACAACATGTTGTAGCGCGGTTGAACGCACTCAAATCCGCTTACGCCCAATACTTCGGCGCGGCCAACTGAACGAGCGAGTTGATATGACAAGAAGTTTGAGCAACCGACGTAACGAACCTTGCCTGATTTCACGAGATCTTCCATCGCAGTCAAAGTTTCATCGACTCGAGTTTCAGCATCCCATGAATGCACTTGGTAGAGATCGATGCAATCGGTGCCGAGACGCTTCAAGGAGATATCAACCGAACGCATGATGTTGTGACGAGAGTTGCCAGACTCCCAGGCCCTTCGGCCAGTTGGGAAGAAGCATTTTGTCGCAACGATGAATTCTTCACGACGACCTTTCAGCCACTTGCCAACGATTTCTTCGGTGCGGCCAAAGAGTTCTGGGGGAGCGCCGAGCGGATACATGTCGGCGGTATCAATGAAGTCGATTCCTGCTTCACCGGCTGCGTCCATGATGGCGAACGAAGTTTCTTCATCGCATTGATAACCAAATGTCATCGTGCCAAGGCACAAACGAGATACTTTGAGACCGGTCCGCCCAAATCGAACATGTTCCATCGACCGACCTTAGTTGAGCCTCGCCTCTCACGATGAGTCAGTGAGTTTTCTTCCATGAGGTGATCTCTTCTTTGACCACATCAAGAATGCTCAGCGATGCGATTTCCCAGTCCACTGCATGCGTTCCCCACTCTGGCGACAAGTCACCCTTGAATGAATCAGCGCGAGCATCTGTTGGATCGGCATTGGTGTGAACTTCGAGATATGAGAAACCGTTTGCATATATACAGTCGGCCTCGAGCAGGTCGGGGAATGCCATAAATGGTGTTGTGATCGAAGCAGTCATTGCAGGGTCAGTAAATGCCCAGTCGGCAGTGACAAAGGCCGACTTCAACACGCCCGTGCCCCCGATTAATGCGGCGGGATTTGTGCAACCAGCCATTTCTCCTTCTGGCGAGGGTTGTCCCATTCCGCCAGGCTTACCGAAATAAGCGTTGGCGGGCGGGGGTGCTGTGTCGCGGAAAGATGCGTAGGTGATGATGCACCCAGTTTGTTCGTTCGAACGGCACAGCGGAATATTTTGCATCGCAGCACCAATATCTTCGCCTTCAGGAACGGCAACTGCGCCTCCCAACATGATGGCTGAAACTAATATTGATCGTTGCGCTTCGCTTGGATCAATCACTTCTTTTAAGAGGCGAATGAGCTGGCCCGTTCCTTGCGAGTGGCCCAATAAAATGACGCCGCGACCTTGGTTGTCATTGGCGAGATAATGGTTCCATGAATCTTTGATATCTTCAAAGGGAATCATCCACGCGCTTGCACGGTCAACTCCCGCTGGAGGATTGAATAACCCAGCCAAAGTGACGCTGCGGTATGTCGGAGCGAACATACGACACACCGAAGACAATCGGGCAACTTGTTGATAGACGACTTCTTTCTCACGTCCGGCGATGAGGTCGGAGTTCATAGTGAGATCATCGCTAGAGGTCGGATATGCATAAAAACAATCAACCGGGGCATCAGGATCTGGGTTGAAGGTTGCAATTTCGG